>JAHIRQ010000177.1 GCA_018818645.1 Bacillota bacterium | reverse complement strand
TCAACTTATTCAATAAATACTCATTAACATATTTAAATTTCAAAGATCTAGATGTGTCATAAGGCATTCTTTTTAGTATGCCTTTATATCATAACTACTATTTGTTTATTTTATCTTGACTTATATTAAATAGTTGGCTTTCTATATCAATAATTCTTCACTATTATACCAGTAATTTGGTTATTTCACAGATTCATTATATAGAAAAAAGGTATACAAGTAAATAAATTGAACCGTATACCTATCTATTTCTTATGGATTTAATCAAATATTATGTTTGGTCTAAATTCATGGATTGTTTCTTTAAATACATATTTGCATCACTATTTTTAATGACATCTTCCAAACGATTGTGTTTAGAGTGATAGGATGAGTGACCTATGGTACCCTTGACGAAGTAAGCATTTCCATCGATATAAATAACCTCTTCAAGATATTCCTTAAATGAAGCAATTGTGCTTTCAATATCCGTCTCAGCAGTTGACTCATGTAAAACAATGAACTCATCTCCTCCATAGCGAATGATAATGGATTGCTCTCCAAAAAAAGATCTCATTCTCTTTGATATAACAGTTAAAATCTCATCTCCTAAAAGATGTCCATAGGTATCGTTTGTATTTTTGAAATTATCTAAATCAAGAAAAAGCAATTCATAGTATCCAGTTAACGGATTTCTTCCACTACTTTCATTTTCAATGAGTTTATTTAAGTAAAGTCTATTATAAACATTGGTCAAAGGATCGATAACTATTTCTAACTCCAAACTCTTTGAGAAAGCTTTAATAACCAGGAATTCGTCTGCGATTGCTATTGACATAAATGAAATCATAATAAATGAGGCAAAGAAGAAGTTATAAAGACTACCATCAAAGAAAAATTCAAGGATGACAGCAACGAGCATAATCAAAACGGTTGATAACATCAAAAAAGATCCACGAACTCGATTTTTTAAACCTGAAATCAATGTATAAATGTAGAATGGTGAGAATCCGATAACTAAAAATTTAAAAAGTGTAAGCATATCATTTAGAAAAATTACAGGAATAGATACTCCGACAACAATAATCAAAAGGGATAAACCAAGGTAGAAACGTTCAAGATGTTCTTTGATTGGAATGAATTGCATTCTACTGATAAATAATCCAAAAACTGGAAGAAGTAGCATACCAATCACATACTCCATTCGAACGATGGTATTCCAAGGTAACAAAGGAAATAAAAATAAAATAAGACGATGGCCAGTTACAATAAGTCTTATTGAAATCAAAATAGAAAATAACCCTAAACAAAGAGCTTTATATTCTTTTCTTGATAATAAATGTAATGTAACGAAATAAATACCAAGTGCCATGTTGATTCCAAATAATAAGGCTAGAATGACAAAGTGCATGATTTCATGATTGAATAAAGTTGAACCATTTGACATGCTAATCGGTAGCCAGAAACCTGCTTGGTAATGATTGTAGTTTGATATTTCCATTGTAATAACAGCAATGCCATTTGAATCAGGTGAAAAATAACCAACTTCACTTCTTGAATAGGGCACATAGTTTTCGCTGGTTCTAGAGACTACTCCATTACTCATGACTTCATGACCATTTGCAGTTAAGCGATAACTAATACCTGAATCAATTAAACTGATTCCATATACTTTTTCTTCAGTTAGTCCGGTAATCGTTAAGCGATAGGTTGCATAACCATATGGAAGATTGTTATAGATTGGATTATCATTCCAATAATGAGGAACATTAACCAATGTCCCAAAACCAGAAATATCTTCTGAAAGTGACTGATCAAAAAACTCCCACTCACCATCTAAATCGATGATTTGATTCGAATTCCAAGTCGATAAATCGAGTGTAGCATTTTCAATTTGAGTAGGACGAGCATGGTTGTGACTAATGTTAAATAAAGTGAGTACAAAAAACATGATCATAAGAATAGGTAATATGAATCTTCTGAATGAATGCATTTTTATTACCTCCTCTAAGCATTAAGCTTGAAAAAAAGAAGTGTTAGTATTCTTATTATAACATTCGTATATATATATGTGGATTTGTCAGCACTTGTTAATATAAAAGTAAGGAAAAATTAATATAATAGTAAGGTTTATGAGTTTGTGATTGATATCAAAAATATGAATGAGACAATATGAAATCATGATGAAGTAATTAAAAAGAGACGAAATTACTCTTGTCTCTAGATAAATGACTTATAGATATTCAATTACTCATGAATTGTTATATCCTGTTGTATGAATTTCTGATTTCGATATCTTCTGAATGATACAGTCCCATAAACACCGATCACAATCATTAAACTTCCAATGTAGTGATAGAAGTATAACTTTTCTTGTAGAAGTAAGGCACCAGCAATAACTGCTACTATAGTTGAAAGATTTGAATAAATAGATGTAATATGCGCAGGAGCTTTACTGAGTGCAAAATTCACTAAGAAGAATCCTCCGATGGATGCGATTATCCCTAAATATAAAATTGGTAGTAGAAGTTCAATATGATAAAGATTGGTGATGTAATCAGAAATCCTAGATTCTGTTACGAGTTTGATAAAATACATTATATTGAATGTTACAGCTCCAAATAACATCATGAAATAGGTAAGTTCATAAGGCTTAAGGGCTTTAGATGCCGTTCTAGATGCGATATTGAATAATGCTGCTGCAAGTACTGCACCTAGTAGTAAAAGAAATCCAAGAATATTTACATCTAAACCACCACTGGACTTGAAAATTTGAATAAATATAACACCAGAAACGGATAGTAAAATAAAGATAAACTGAATTCCATTCGGTTTTTCTTTTAAAATAACTGCAGAAAGTAATGTAACAAAGATTGGTATTAAAGCAATCATCATCCCTGCTTCACCACTTGTTGTTAATTCTAAGCCGAATGTTTCAAATAAAAAATACAGTACAGGTTGAAATAAAGCAACCATAAACAGATACTTAAAACTAGATTTCTGAAATCTGATTTGAACAACTTTTGTAAGTCTTAATATTTCAAATGCGATAAACGCGACTAAAAAGCGATAGGCAATCAAACCAATCGGACTGACAAAATCAAGTGCAATTTTAGAAAACATAAATGAAAATCCGAAAATAGATGCGAATAATATTCCTGCGATATGAACACGTTTTGTCATGAACCCATATGCATTCAAGGTTATTTTTGAATGCGCTCCTTTGTATGAATAATTCGATATTCCTATACTATCATATCAGTTTTTAATCAAAAAAAGATGAAAATAAAAAATCTTTAATGAAATTAAATTAGTCGATCGAATAATAATCGTAAAAAAATACTATTAAAATATTGACAATAGTGTATGGCATACAGTATAATATAGGCAAGGAGTGATGAGAATGGACACGAATTTAATTAATAACTTGATCAGTGAACTCAAAAGAGGTACACAAGTACTCGCAGTATTAAGTCAACTAAGAAAAAATCAGTATGGATATTCCCTTTTGCAAACACTAGAAGAAAAGGGAGTCAGCATTGAAGCAGGGACACTATATCCACTACTGAGAAGACTTGAATCACAAGGACTACTTCAAAGTGAATGGGATACAACTGAATCAAAGCCTCGAAAGTATTATGTTTTAAGTAAGGATGGTATAGAAACCTATGAAACCTTAATTCAGGAATGGAGAAAAATCATATTAGAAATGGATTTAATTATTATGGAGGAAACGAAATGAAAAACTACATTGAACGCTATATTTATGCAGTAACAAAGAGATTACCAGAAAAAGTAAGAGCAGAAGTTAAGAACGAGCTTCAAGCAAATATTAATGATATGCTACCAGAAAAACCTACAGATGAAGATATTGAAAAAGTACTAAAGACATTGGGACACCCCAGAGTGCTTGCTAAAAACTATGAAACAAAAGAAAGATATGTTATCTCTCCATGGTTTTATGCGGATTATATAAGCACTTTAAAGATTGTCATGACAATTGTTGTCGCTGTTTTTGTTACCATAGGTTTTTTCGAAGCGATTATTAATCTAGAGCAACAAGGTTTATTTCATCAAATCGTTGATGTATGGGCAAGTATTATCTCTGGAGCATTCAATGGAGTAGTCACAGCATTTGCTTGGGTTACAGCAATTTTCTGGATTATTGAACATGCTGCTAAAACATCAAATTGTGAAGCAACTTGGGATCTCAAAGACCTTCCTGAAGTTCCGAAAGTCAATCATAAAGCCAAAATCTCTAAGACTGAAAGTATGATTGGATTAATTTTAGGAACCATATTTTCTGCCATATTCATTATCATTTTAATGAATTACATGAATGTTATAGCGATTTATGATGATGGTGTTATTGTGACACAAATCTTTAATACTTCAGTGACTGATACCTTCATTATCTTCTTCATCATCTCAGCAGTCATTTCTATAGCTGTGAGCTTACTAAAAATCTATTATGGTGAATGGAAAATTAATTTAGCAATTTTATATACAGCATTTGAAATTCTTTCTACTGTCCTATTCCTCATATTCATCAATCATCCACAGTTGATTCTTCCTGAAGTATTTGATACCATCGCCTTTTACATGGAAATAGGTTCTGCAGAAGTTGTTGCAGGCTTTGAAAAAGGTATTAGAATATTCACTATATTTGTTTCTGTTGTTGTATTCATCGATTTATCAGCAACTTGGTTTAAAACATTAAAATCAATTGAACAAAAGTAAACAAAAAAGGGGTTATCCAGTCGGATAATCCCTTAATTATTTCTTTAATTTCTTTAATTAACGTAAGGTCTCTTTTCTTCTTTTTCATCAACGATAGGACGAGGTAATTCTTTTTCTATACCTTGATCCTTTGTTTTTTCTTTTTCTTTACCTAAATTGAGATCCTTCGAATATTCTCTATATTTCTTATAGCCACCATAACCATCATATCCTAAATATCCTGCTCCAAGAATTGAGATGAATAACAAGAATAATGCTACTGAACCGTAATCAAAATCTGGTAAAACAGCAATTATAGCTCCAATTGTTAGCACTACGATATGAACCCAAAATTTAGGGATTTCAGTTTTTTCACCAAAGAAGACTACAGAATTGAAATAAACCAGACCTCTGAAATAGAAGAAGAATGCGAGTGCATAACGGTATACAAGTCCCCAAATTGCTTCATCCTCAATATTTCTTGTTAATGCGATATAAATCATCAAACCACCAATGATGGTATCAAATATAATTTCAATCAAATTGATGGTACGAAGAACTTCTTTATTCAGTGATTTCATCAAAGGAACAACTCTAAAAATCGAGAAGATGACAATACCAACACCTGTTATTGTATAAACGACTTCAGATGCGAAGAACATATAAATCCCAACACCGACCAAGATAGCAGCTAAAAGAAACTTTAGTGCCCATCCATAACCATACTTCATTTTACCCATTTTGAATCCTCCCTTAGCAAGTATTCTACTTGCATTATATAGCAATATTCATATGAATGCAATCAATTGATTGATAATGTCTTAAAACGTTCACTTAATTTTTTAATATGAATGCGTTCATCTATCATTCGAATATCTTGGATAAAATCTCTTTGTTCAGCGACTTTAAAATTTGGATGTATATTTTTGAGATTTGAGACAATTTCATAGAATGAGAATAAATCATTTGAATTGATTAAGTAAATTCCATTTGGGTGATTTTGAATCGCATCAAAAATACCTGCAGCAGTATCCTCCATGAACGAACAGGATGGGTACCATTTGCTAGATGCTTTAATCACTCCATTTTTATCCATTTCTTTATATAGATAGTCAATCATATTATTGGTTCCTGGCTGAATACCGATTTGCCACCCAATTCTTAAGATATAGGCATCTTTATTGTTTTCTAATACTTTGTCTTCAGAAACTCTTTTGTATTTTCCGTAATTATCTTCTGCATCAGGAGTTGTAGATAAGGTAATTGGACCCTTAGATTTTCCACTATATACACTAACGGTACTTATATAAATGAATTTGATGTTTAGCTTTTTTGATAACTTAGCAAGTAATCCTGCCCATTCTGGAGTACCCATCGCGAAATGAAGGAATAAATCAGGTTGATGTAACTTCAAAAACGATTCAATCTCATACTCGTTATCAACAGGAATTACATTTCTATCATATTGGATGACTTCAACCTTTTTGGATCTGAAATATTTAGCGACTTCTGGAGCAACTGTCCCATTTAAACCTGTAAATATAGCTTTCACATGAATACCTCCTTGATTCTATACCCTTATTATATAAGGTTATCTCAATTGAGTCAAAAGAATGGAAAGAACTATTGGTAGAATAATGATTTCATGATATAATTTCTTTAGAAAAGAAAGCGAGAATCGAATATGAATAAAAGAATATTAGCAGTAGTACCCTTATTAAGCATTATGCTTTTCTTAACTGCAGGGCTTTATTATGAAAGATGGGATATAGGATGGACATTTTTTCTCTTAATCCCAATCAGCAGTATTTTATTAACCAATAAACCTTGGAAGAGATTAAGTGAAATGATGCCACTGATTACATTGATGGTGTTTTTATGGATAGGCTTAGGTACTGGATTTTGGCATCCAGGTTGGGTCGTATTCCTATTGATTCCAATTGTGAATTTGATTGTTGAAAAAAGAATCAATGCAAGAAAAATGGTTGGTATACTTGTTGTTGCTGCATATATCACTCTAGGGTTTGTTTTTGATGAATGGGGTCGTGCATGGATTATCTTCTTTTTGATACCTATTATCAATACGATTTTCTTCCCACAAAAAAATGCATACTTCTCATTCAATAAAGAAACGATTAAGAGTAAAATTAACAAGATTATTATTAATCAAGAAGAAGATAAAGACGATTTCTAAAACAAGAGGTGAGGAGATCCAATCTCCTCACTTTTGCTTCACAGTAAACTAGATGATTTATAAAGATGAGGGCAATGATGATACAATTAAATAATATTATAAAAAGATATAAAAAATACGGAAAAAAGCGAGTGCTTGTATTCAACAATGTTTCTAAAACATTTCCTGATGCAGGAATGATTTTTCTTGTTGGTAATGAGAAAAGTGGAAAAACAACATTTCTAAATATATTGGCTGGACTTGATAAACTATCTTTTGGAAACATTTATATCAATAATCGAATTCTTTCATTCGATGAAATGGATGATATTTATCGCTACCGACTCAATCAAGTAAGTTATATTTTTGCTGGGAATAATATTTCTAGCATCATAACAGTAGGAAGTGCGTTAAAGAAAATATTAAAGAAGAAACACGGATCTTTTTATCAAGAAAAACTGGTTATAAATCTATTAAAAAAACTTGAAATTGAACATCTTAGAAATAAGTTTCAGATTCAATTAACTCAAAAAGAAAGTCAAAAAGTAGGACTAGCAATAGCCCTAGCTAAGGATACTCCAATTATTTTGGTAGATGAACCCTCTTTTGAACTTCTAGATGTATTAAAGGATTATATGTCTACAAAGCTAATTATTGCTACAACTCAAGATGAACTTTTAGCCAAAGCTT
This sequence comes from Bacillota bacterium, assembly GCA_018818645.1. Classification (GTDB taxonomy): domain Bacteria; phylum Bacillota_I; class Bacilli_A; order Acholeplasmatales; family Acholeplasmataceae; genus Peloplasma. The sequence goes on along the minus strand of JAHIRQ010000177.1, from coordinate 11,850 downwards.
ATGCAACTCGAATTATCTATATTGAAAACGGAAAAATGGATAAGGATTTAATGATCAGTTCAAATGAACCGTATAAGATAGAAGATCGTTCGATACCAATTCAAAGAGTCAACAAGTTAAAATCAAATAACATTATATATTTTGTCAAAAAAATGATACTAACATTCTTCTTGTTATTTGCTATCTCTTTATCTATTTATGTAGCATCAATCAATCGAGTTGTGAATTCCTTTGATACTTATGATACCCTAATTGAAACAACTGAATCTTCGAATTCTTATGTAATGCCAATTTATAAATATCAGGAACGTGCATTCACCTATGGCTGGTCGTTTATTATTCGAGCAGGAACATTTGATTATCCTCAAGATGTTAGAGAGTCCTACCGTGAAATCATAGAGGAAAAGGCGAATCAAACTCTACCGGTTTACGCATCCTACTTCTTCAATAAAAATTTTCAAGATTTTTTTGATCTAGATCTAGTTGAAATTGGTATTGAAGATATAAAGCAGTTTAGAAGTCTTCATTTCACAGAAGTTATTTTAGTTGATGATTTTGATCGCTTCAATGAAGTGCTTTTGATGGGGAACTATCCGATAACCTCCAATGAAATCTTGATTTATGATTATATGGCTGAGCAATTGGTAACCTCAGGCATTGATGGCCTTGAAGATATTTCTGATCTAATTGATTTAGATTTAGTGGATAGAGATACTTCAATGACAATGACTATTTCAGGGATTCTAAGAAGTCAATATGGTGATTATAGATACATAGAAGGCATGTCATCATCAAAAATTATGCCTGAAAAAACGTATTTACAATCACTTCAATCTATTTATGCAACACCAGATTTTATCGATCAGGTGAAGTTAGAAGGAAAAACATTTTCTATTCACAATATAGAGATTCAAGATTATCTAGATAGAGTAGTTGAGTCTAATCTAGACTTTAGAAAATTAGGATATATTGATGATATCGAAGATTACGATATTATTGGAGATATGTATCCCTATGATAGTGGAATATTTATCTCTAAACATCAACTGGGAGAAATGTTAGGGGTCGATCCATCCATAATTAACGATGCCTATGTGAACAATCTTGCTTTGTATACAAGCTATACATTTGAGATCAATAGCTTTTATTATGATTATTCATGGAACAAATCAACGACGAATAAGACATATTTAAAAATTCTTGGAGTTTATGATAGTGATTCTTTAGACGAAAACACGCTATACACACAACTCGATATTCAATCAAGATATCCAAATAATGGTAGTCTAAGAAGATTTTATCTTGGTCTAGATACAGATTGGGAGATCAATAAAGAAGTATTAGAAGCGTTTAAGGTTCCTGATAGTAAAAGTTTTATCTTTTTCTATGAAAATCTTGAGTACAGTACAGATGACTTTGGTATTTATTCTGCACATCGATTAATGTCAGAAGAAACAAGATTTATCGTATATGGGATTCAAAATGACTTTCTAATCTATACAATTCTAGCTGTTTTCATCATGATTCTTACAATTTCTATATTTACGTTTATGGTTATACCATTTAAACAAAATAGTATCTTTATTCAAAGAATGAATGGAAAGACAAATATATTTTTAAGTATAGAATATTCGATTGAAATGATGATTCTTGGTCTGATCGGTTTACTAGTTTCCTATTATCCAGCTTTATGGACAATAGAGTTTTATAAAGAAGAACTACTGAGTTTAAAACCATACTTACACTTAAATCTATCTATACAGTTATCTGATCTGTTTCATGTGTTTCTATGGATTTTCCCAATATTTATTATATTCATTTTAGCTCAATATTGGATTCGACTCATTTTATATCCTTTAACAAGAAACCGAAGATATTAGTGGATAAGAATTGTTAAATAATTGATGTTGAAAAAATAACTAGAACTTCAAATAGGTTCTAGTTTTTTCTTAGAACTGATAAAAAAGAGTGATGTGAGAACTGCGAATAGAGTTTTTCTCTATGCAATGCTCATTTACATTTTTTGATGAATCCATTATACTAAAATAGAGTAAATGAGGGCTTAAAAAATGAACGATAGTAACAAAAGTAAAATCTTTTTAATCCTTACAATCATGATGACTATAACCATTTGGTTCAATTCAATTTTACCAGCAAGTGTATCTAGTGATCAAAGTGGATTTATCGTTGGTATTGCACAATCGATATTCTCGTTTTTTCGTATTGAAATGAATCATGATGATTTGTCTTTAATGATTCGAAAATTTGCCCATTTTGGTCAGTTTTTTCTGTTGGGCATATTTTGGTTTCAGTATCTATTTAGTGTCCTAAAAAATGAAAAACTAGTGCATTGGTATGCATTTTTATTCTGTATACTGACTGCAATCATTGATGAATCCATCCAGCTTTTCTCAGATGGAAGAGCATTTCAAGTCACAGATATCCTCATTGATATATTTGGTTCGTTAATGGCAATTTCAGCATTTTTATTCACACGATATCTAATCAAAAAATCAAAAGGTGAACCCATTTAGGATTCACCTTTTGATTTTAAGATTTTAATAGATTCAATTGTTTTTGGACCAAATCGATTGCCCATTCATAATGATGTGCTGCGCAGTGATCAATAAAATCTGCGAGTGTTGCAGGAGCCCATTTGAATTGATTTCTTTCAAAGAGTTCTACATCTGTTAAATCTAAAATGATGTTTAATAATCTTACATGAGACTCAACAATTAAGGACTTGACGTCACTCAATGAAGTATGTTGATATGATCTCCATATCTCTAAATTGAGTGCATCCATTTCTTTCCATGTGTAGCCTTCTTTAGGAACTGCAGGCTCCTTTTTTTGATTTAAACTGACATCTAAATAACCAAATAACATTACGTGCCACTCATGCAAATGTGCGAGAACATCTCGAAAATTTTTATCTCTATAATCAAATCTGAATTCAAGATTTTGTTCATCTAACGATAAACCTTGAATTAACTTCATCAAAAGCGAAAAAGTATCTTCACTTGCAAGAATTAATTCTTCCTTCGTTTTAAATCTTCTCATTTTAAATACCTCACAAATATCTAATTCTATTATATCACTTAGAAATTAACTTTGGATTTCCAAGACTCAGGTATTGGTGATATTTGACTCATGATCGCACCAAGAAGAAGACCACGATCAGAGCTTGACCCACCAATTCTTGTATTCCATTCTATTAAGCCTTCGTAGGAATTACTGTGTGCCAATAAGTGAATGATTAATGGGATAGAATATTGAATATGACAAGATGTTCCAGCATGTTCCTTGATAAAGAGAGTTGTATCGTCCATTTCAATTGCATGAGCTAACTTGTTCGTATAACTGATTGGAGCGAGCTTTACAGCATCCTTTAATACATACTTTAATTCTCTTTTTCCAATCTCGTCAAAAATATAATCAAACATTTTGAAAAACTCAAGATACTCAATTTTATTCGAGAAAAGATTGGTTAATTCGAATGCTTTAACTGGATCAAATCCTAGTTCTTTTGCTACAAGATAAGGGATAAAACCAACCAAATGATCATCATTTTTTTCTAGCTTAGGTGTAGTTATTTTCAATTCCTCATTCAGTCTTTCGAGGACTAAAAGCTTACCATAAGTTTCAACATAACCCACATAATCACCACCAGGTTTAATGTGATGATAAATCAAATTCTCATAATCATTTTTCGAAAAATCATTTTGGTCTTTCATCGCTTGATAAAGCCATATCATAAAACTTCCTTGTGTAGTTACATCGCCAATCTTTTGATTCGGATAAGCATAATAAGATGGTTTACCAAGATCAAATTCTTCTTTGTTTTGGACTTGAAAAAGTAATGATTTTTTCTTTGAAAGTTCTTCTAAATATGCTGAATTGTAAACCCAATGATAACCTAGACTTGCTGCATTTGCAACCAAACTTCCATAAAGATATTTTTTCATTAAATCACTTCCTATCTAACTTTTTTCATGAATTCCCTTAAGGATTCATGCTTAGGGTCATCAAGAATACTTGGAGGACCCTGCTCAATGATTTTGCCTTGATCCATATAGATAACATAATCAGCAAAATCCCTAACAAAGCTCATGACATGGGTTACGAAGATGAAATCCTTTCCTAAACCCTTGAGCTCTTCAACTGCAGCTAAAACTTCGTGTGTAAGAATTGGATCTAAGGATGATGTTGGTTCATCTAGAAATATGATATCTGGATTGACGCTCAATGCTCTTGCAATTGATGCGCGCTGTGCTTGACCACCGGAAACATTTTTTGGTAGCTTATTCACTTGATCTTCAAGATGTAAAAGTGATAAATATTTGAGTGCAGTTTCGTTTGCTAATTCTTTTTCCATACCTCTGGTTTTTTCTAATACAAGTGTTATATTTTGTTTCAATGTTAAGTGAGGAAACAGATTATGATTTTGAAATACAAATCCAATTTTCTTTCTATAGTCCTCATCATTTACATCATAATCGTTGATTTTGATTTGACCTGATGATGGTTTTTCTAATCCAGACATCAATCTAATCAATGTTGATTTTCCAGAACCTGAAACACCAATAATAGCAACGGAACTATGATTCTTCAAAGATAGGTTTAAATTGGTTAAAACCTCAACATCATAAGTGTGACTTATGTTTCTAAGTTCTATTTTCATAACGCCCATTTCCTTTCGATATATTTGGTAGCTTGAGATAAAGGAATGGTAATGAGTAGATATAAAATCCACATTAAGATGTAACCAGGAACGAATGCGAATGTTTGAGATTGCGCAACCCGAATTGCATAATAGAGTTCATTGAAGCTTAATACGTTTAGGAGTGCACTCCCTTTGATGATTAAAGAGAAGTTATTCATCATCGGAGGCATTAAAATTCTAATGACCTGTGGAATAATGATGTAACGATATCTTTGATAAGGAGTAAATCCAAATAAATCCATCGTCATATATTGATCTCTTGAAATACTTGAAAAAGCAGATTTATAGACATTTTTCATATATGGAGTCATATAGATAACCAGTGCAGTAAAGCCTAAAGCATTTCTATTGTATGTACCAAAAGCAGGTCCGATTACAAAAGCAGTTATCACGATTAATACAAGAAGAGGTGTACCATAAATGATTTCAGTAAATACATCTGTTAAAGCATTTAAATATTTAAATCTTGATATTGAAAATAAGTAGAAAACAAATCCTAAAATAAGACTACCTAATAGGGATAGAATTGAAACAATAATTGTATTTCGAATCCCTTCAGAAATCATATTCTGATAGGGTTCGAATGATGAAAAACTGAAACTAGATGACTGTTGTAAAATAACGAAGACTACAAATAAAGTGATGGTTAAAATGGCAAGAATATAGGATATTAATTTACTCATTGATATAGAAGCTTAGTCCATAACGACCAAGACGTTCTAAAAGAACTGCATCCCAATTGCTAGATAGAACTGAGTATAATCCACCTTCATCATTAAAAGTAGCAATAAACTCATTTGCCTTTTCTAGTAACTCAGTGTTTCCCTTTTGAACAGCCATGCCAATTGGACTTGCAACAAACGGATCCCACATAACAAGTGTTGTTTCCATATTTGCCTTATAACCATCTACGACTGGGTTTGCACTCATTAAGAGCACATCGGAAGTACCTTGTGCTACAGATTCTACAGCAGTTCCCAAATCAGTAGCTTCTGTAACCTGCTTTCCATATGTTTGTGGAATAGATGCAGAAACTTGTGATGCAATTCCAACATATTTGGTTCCTTCTACAGCAAGTAATTCTTCAACAGTCGAATCTTGGTCAATTCCGTTTTCATCTGCGAAATCTTGATTCACTAAAGTAATGATTTTAAAGAAGAAATATGGATCAGAAAAATCAACAACTTCTAATCTAGTTGCAGTTATACTCATCGATGCAATCGCAATATCAATTTCACCAGATTGAAGTGAAGGAATAAGTGCACTAAAGTCAGTATTAACGATTTCAACTTCACGTCCCAAGAACTCTCCAAAAGCGTATGCAATATCAACAGATATTCCTTCTGGGTTGTTTTCAAGGTCGACAGTTTCAAATGGTGGATATTTTAGATCCATCCCAACACGAAGGACACCTTGGTCTCTTCCACAGGCTGATAATATAAATACAGTGATAGCTAAAGTAAACAAAAATAGTATTTTTTTCATAGTTAATTCCCCTTTCGAATATATTACTATTATAAGTTATCGTGCTACAACATACAAAGGTTATGCAATATGATATTACGAATTCGTAGTATTTTTTTGATGAAAGCGATTTCTTTGAATTGAATGTGTTTCAACTCATTTAGAAAAAAGAAAAGAGTGAACAAAGTCACTCTAAAAATTTATTTTTTAATGTTTTGAAACAAAGATGTCATTAAATTGTTTCTGCACCTTTATAAATGTGGTACATTTTGCAAGTTGTTTTAAGGTTGGTGCTCCAACATAAGTACACGTTGAACGAATACCACCTAAAATATCTTTTACAGTAGTATCAACTTCACCTTTAAAAGGAATTCGAACAGTTCTTCCTTCAGAACTTCTATATTCAGCAACCTCACCATGATGCTTAATCATTGCAGTAGAAGAGCTCATGCCATAGAATTCAACAAACTTTTTTTCTTCTAGAATAGGTTCTTTAGTTCTAAAATCTCGTTTTCCGGTGTCGTAGAACTCAGTGATAACATCTCCACCACCCTCATTGTGTCCTGCCAACATACCACCAAGCATTACAAAATCAGCTCCAGCACCAAATGCTTTGGCTACATCACCTGGGCAGGTGCATCCACCATCACTAATGATATGTGCTCCGAGTCCATGTGCAGCATCTGCACATTCAATGATTGCTGAAAGTTGAGGATAGCCTACACCAGTTTGAATTCGAGTTGTACAAACACTTCCTGGTCCAATTCCAACCTTGACAATGTCTGCACCACGTAAAATCAATTCTTGTGTCATATCTGCAGTAACTACGTTACCTGCAATAATTGTGTGAGTAGGATATAATTCTCTTACCTTTGAAACAAATGTACCAAAAGCTTCTGAGTAGCCGTTTGCTACATCGATGCAAATGAATTTAACAGCGGGATTTTTTTTAATAATTTCTTGAAGGTTTATAAAATCATTTGCACTCGTACCAGTACTTACTGCGAAATAATCTGGATTGAGTAAATCCTTTCTGCTCACATATTCTTCAACCTGATGGTTTTTGACCATGCAGGTAAATAATCTTGATTTTTGTAATGCATATGCCATTTCATATGTACCAACACCATCCATGTTTGATGCCATAATTGGCACACCTGACCATGTTTGCTTACTGTGTCTAAAATGATACTCTCTGTTTAAATCTACATCTCGACGAGAAACCAATGTCGATCTTTTGGGTCTAATCAGTACATCGCTAAAATCTAGTTTGTCATCTGCTTCAATTCGCATGAAAATCACCTCATATTTTTTTTCTTACGTTGATATTATATGATAGAAAGCGTGAGTTTGAACAAAAAAAACCAGTAATTTCTGATTTTCTATGTTTATACCTTTATTTCAACTTTTTAAATTGGGTTTTTATGTAATAAAGGGTAATTAGAACTGCTGTCCAGTTGATGATAACAATCCCCCACCAAACACCATCTAAACCCATATTGAGTGTCGTTCCGAGTAGAAAAAATAACCCGAATGGAACTGCTTGTCTAAATATCCCAATAAAGATTGCATAATTTGGTTTTTTTATCCCTTGAAGAACCGAAATCGATATGTTTAAAATAACATAAGTCACGAAAGCAAAGACTTCGATACGTAAATATCTCGCACCTATTGAAATGACATTTGGATCATCATTAAAAATGGATACCAAGAGTGGTGCGAGTGGAAAGATAATAATACCACCTATAATCATGATTGAAACACCAGCAAACATCGCTTTTCTAAAAACCTCTAGAATTCTGGCTTTGTTTTGTGCTCCAAAATTTTGTCCTGCAATGGTTAAAGCAGCAACATTTAAGCCTAGACCTGGAAGCAGAGTGATTTGTTCAATTCTGGTTGCTGCACCAAATGCTGCAACCCCATCAGTACCACCATATTGTAGGACATAATAATTGATGATAAAGATACCAATGGCAATTGTTGCCATATTGAGAGTTGATGGAATTGCTTGCTTTAAGAGTTCAAGCATGGTTTTGATGGTAAATTTTGATTTGATCAGTTTTTTGATATCAATCCACTCCGATTTAATTAAGCGAAGAGATAAATAAATAGTTCCAATAATCTGGACTAAAACAGTTGCCAATGCAATCCCAGCAACACCTAATCTAGGTAAACCAAACCAACCAAAGATAAATAATGGGTCTAAAAATAGATTTAAAAAGAAACTGATGATTAGCAAATTTCGATAGGTTTTAGTATTACCCTGAGCGGATAATAGTCCATTGAGAACAGCATTTAAAATAAAGAAAATTGCACCATAAAAAATAATATGAGTATAGGCTATACCAAGGTCTAGTGCATTTCCTTCTGCCCCAATTAAGACAAATAAAGGTCTTGTAAAAGTGGTAGCAAATAAAGTAACGATACCTCCACTGAGTATCGCTAAAAGAATGGCATTGAATCCTAATTGATTAAAGCTATCTTTATCTTTCTTACCCAGTGCAATTGAGCCTAAAGCAGAAACAGCATTACCAATACCAGCACTCAGTGCGATGATGATAAAAAAAATAGGGAAGGAAAGTGTTAAACCTGCAAGAGCTTCAGTGGATAACCTACCTGCATAAAAGGTGTCTACGACATTATATAGCGTATTAAAAAGAAAGCCAATTGAGGCAGGTATTGCAATACGCTTTAGATGCTTATTGATTGAACCTTCTGTTAAGTTAGAATTCATACTTCCGATTTGCTCTTTGATCATGTCTTGGTTTCACCTGTAACTTTTAAAGTTATCTTATAATCAAAATCACTGCTTGTCAACTTAGATACAACATTCTTTGATTTCCTCATGGTAAAATATCTCTATATGATATGAAAGTAGGGATACAATGCTTTATCCTGTACAAAATCAAAAAAGATTAAAAATGAGTTTAAATGGCATTTGGAATTTTTCAATCGTTGATGAATATTATGAACCAAAGTTTGTTTTAGATGATTTTATATTGATGGCAGTTCCTTCCAGCTATAATGATTTAGTCGTAGATAAAAAAATAGCGAATCATGTAGGCTTGGTGTGCTATGAAAAGACATTTCAAATTCCAAAATGGATTCATGAAGAGGAATTAAGAATTAGAATTGGTGCTGCAACGCATCAAGCGACAGTTTATATCAATGGGGTGTTAATTGGATCGCATCAAGGAGGATTTTTACCGATTGATTTATTGATACCAAAAGATATTTTAGACGATAAAAACAGACTATCGATAGTTCTAGATAATAGATTGACTTACGAAACCCTTCCAATTGGTCAAATCGATATGAAAAATGGAGTTGAAAAGCAAATCATTCATTATGATTTTGCAAATCTTTCAGGTATTCATCGTGATGTGATTATATACACTAGACCTGTTAATCCAATTGAAGATATTTTTATAACTACAAAAGTAGATGAAGATAAAGCATATGTCAGCTATCAAATTATTTGTGATGGTGAAATCAAACTTGTATCAGTTAAAGATAAAAATGGACTGGTTGTTGGCTTTAGTAGTGATCAAGATGGAATGATTACAATTCATAAACCTCATTTATGGGACATTGGAAATGGATATCTTTATACACTAGAGGTTTCAACGATAACCGATTGCTACGAAGAAAAGTTCGGGATTCGAGAAATTGAAATCAAAAATGATCAACTTTTACTGAATAAAAAGAAGATTTATCTTAAGGGATTTGGTATGCATGAGGATCATTTGATTATCGGTAAAGGAGCAAATTCGGCACATCATCTTAAAGATATGAATTTACTCAATTGGATACATGCAAATTCATTGAGAACAAGTCATTATCCCTATGCAGAAGAAATCTATGATTTAGCAGACCAATTGGGTATTTTGATTATCAATGAGATACCAGCTGTAGGTTTAAACTTTTGGAGCGATGTTAAAGTCTTTACTCCTGGTAGAGTCGATGAAAAAACAAAACAGGTTCATATGGATCAACTTACAGAACTTGTATCAAGAGACAAAAACCATCCATCTGTCATTATGTATAGTCTCGCGAATGAAGCTAACACGCATGAGGATGGTGCATATGCCTATTTCAAAGACATTTTTGCTCATATGAGAACATTAACCAATCTTCCTTTGATGATAGTCGAATGGGTTCATGCTGAAATAAATCAGGTAGCAAGTCTTGCAGATGTTATAGGGCTCAATCGATATTTCGCATGGTATTCAGAATTCGGTGAACTAGAGGTTATAGAGGATAGAATTCGAAAAGATTTTGATTCCTACTACAAAAAGTTTAAAAAACCTATCATACTTACAGAATTTGGTGCAGATACAATAGCAGGATTGCATGCACTCCCCTCTGTTCCATTTTCTGAAGAATTTCAAGTCGAGTTTTTAGCTCAATATGTGAAATCTATTCAAGACTTAGACTATGTGATTGGTGAGCATGTCTGGAATTTCGCGGATTTTATGACAAAACAGGGATTAACACGATTCAATGGAAATAAAAAGGGCGTTTTTTCAAGAGATAGACAGCCTAAAATGGTTGCCCATTTTCTAAAGGAACATTGGAAAAATAAATGATCTCACTAGTTTTTGTATTTATTTATAAATAAAACAGCTTTTTTGGGCTGTTATTTATAATATTTTACCGCACGTTGCATTTTATAAATAAAGTATGGTATGATGAACGTGTATTCCCCATATATAGATTTTTAGTGATTCACTATTTAAAGAGTTTAAGTATTGGGATTTACAGTATGACTCGCTTTAAGCAATAAATTGATTGAAGATATACCTTTAATATTCTAGTATAGATTTTAGAAGTATTTTATATTTTAGTTTCTTGTACGGATATATATGGGGAATACAATCATTATAATTTTGAATTTAGGTGTTTAGCATATGGTGCTAGATACCTTTTTTATTTAATTTTTTAATATTTTTATCATGTGGATAGAAAATGAAATGAAATAAAAACGAAATATCTTCGTTCATAGAAGCACTAATACTTAAGACTTTATTAAGTCGTCTTTTTTTATTTAATATCACAATCAAATCATGCTATTATATAGAAGTGAAAAAAAATTGAAATAATTTCCACAGGTAAAAAATATGGCAAGTCATTCATACTTCAAGAGCATAAGATTTAAACTACTTGCAATCATTATTGTATTTTTTACTATCATATCTGGCTCACTTTATCTGACCATGGGTTATTTTACCAATCAGAAAATTGAGAATCTCGAAGAAAGTGAAGCCATTCTACAATTAGATAAAGTCAAAGGCTTAATCCAGTATGAACTACACTTAATGCACAGTATAGTTGGAGATTGGGCATATTGGGATGAAACATCAAGTTTTGTTACAAATCCGAACCAGGAATTTATCTAATATGTTTCAGAAAACTCCCTCTTCAAAGGATTAAGTGGGAGATGAATGAAACTTTTTTTCTTTAAAATATCTATAAATAAGTAAACTCTCTTATATCATTACATGATATAATATAAGTATAGAAATCGCGATGCAAGGGGGTGGATGATATGAGTGAGACCATAAAAGGTTATGTCTATAGACTAAAACCTACTACCAAGCAAATGAATCTCATCAACCAAACCTTTGGCTGTGTCAGAAAGATGTGGAATATACTCCTTTTCG
>JAHIRQ010000176.1 GCA_018818645.1 Bacillota bacterium | reverse complement strand
GTGATGATGGTATTACAGATATTTTAAAGACACATATGGATCGTCACCAACATTAATCACCAATCGTCAGTTTTTTTTTGTTTTAGGATGATGAATGCTTGAATTGGTAAGAGTCAGAACAGATTATCTATGATAAAATAGTATCATAAGAGGTGTTAAGCATGAATGAGCATATTAAAATAGATGATTTACTCAATATTTCAATCAAAAGAATGGGAATTAACGGAGAAGGCATCGGATATTACAACAAATTAGCAATATTTGTTGATCAAGCATTACCTGATGAAGAGTTAACCGTTCGAGTTACTGAAGTATTTGACAATAGAGCAATTGCTAAAATAGAAACCATCAACAAGGAAAATCCGGATCGTCGCATTCCTTTTTGTCCTGTCTATGAGGAGTGTGGTGGATGTCAAACACAGCATTATGACTATAATAAGACATTAGAAGAAAAAAGACATATCATCTTAAAGGCATTTGAGAGATATGCAGGTCAAAAAATTGATGAGAAAATCGTTAAAAAAACTATTGGTGCGGATAACCCATTGAATTATAGAAATAAAGCAAGTCTACCTGTTCAACGAATTAAAGGAAAAACAAGAATAGGAATGTATGCAAGAAATTCTAACCGGTTTGTGTTCATTAAGGATTGTCCTGTTCAAAATGTTTTAATCAATCAGATTTTGACATCGACAGCTTTACTAATGGACGAACTGCAAGTTGATGCGTTTGACCCAAGAACAAGACGTGGCTATGTCAGAAGTCTAGTCGTTCGTGTTTCTGAGAATTTGAAGGAAGCACAGGTCTCATTTATTATGCTTAAGAAATCAAACCGTATTGAAGAGTTAGTCAAAAGACTAGTAGAAAAAGAAAAAAATATCGTTTCTGTTTTTGAAGTGATGAATCCAGATATGAAGAAACCAGGCTATTTTACTGGAGACATGAGACTTTTATACGGTAAGGAAACGATAGAAGAAAAACTAAACAACCAAAGCTTCCTATTGAAACCAGAAGCATTCTTTCAGTTAAACACCGCTCAAGCTGATAAGTTCTATAAAGAAATGAGACGACTTGCACAGTTAAAGCTTCATGAAATCGCAATTGATGCCTATGCAGGAATCGCTCCAGTAGCGCATTATATCCATAAGGAAGCGAAGCATGTCTACGCGATTGAAATGGATGAATCCGCATGTGAAAGTGCAAGATTATCTTTAGCTAAAAATCATATCACCAATGTCTCTGTCCTTCAAAGTGATTTCAAGAGAGCATTATCAGGACTCAAGGAAAAGAAGATTGATGTTATGTTTTTTGACCCACCAAGAGTAGGTTTGGGTGATGAAACAATTGATTTGATCTTGAAGTTTATGCCTCAAAGGTTAATATATGGATCCTGTAATCCGTCAACTCTTGCAAAGGATTTAAATGTGTTACTCAGATCCTATGATTTAGTTGAAACAGTTCCTATTGATATGTTTCCTTATACCTCATTAGTGGAGAGTGTTAGTTTATTGGTATTAAAAGGTTAAAAAAGTAGCGGGGGTTCCTATGAAAAACAAAATCTATATCGAAAAAAATAGGGCTACAAAAGTCATCATCTATCTGATTGTTGTAACTATCTTTTGCTCCTTTTTGTTATATTTAAGAACCACTTATGAAGAGATTAACAGAGATTCATTATTATTCCTTTTTTTGTCCATTTCGATGATTTGGTTATTCATGTTAAGTACGGTCTATAAAAATCGTATCGAAATCACAGATCGAAGTCTTTACGCTTGTTATTATCTTTGGTACCAAGGCTTTACCCATGATGAAATGGATAAACCTCTATATAATACGATTCCTTGGAGTCAAGTCGTGAATGCTCGATTGATTCAAATAGAAAGCACTGTGTTGAAAAAGATGATTTCAGTTATTGTTATTCAAGTTAAAGATCGATATGAGTTATCGATTTGTCTTGATAAGTATACAGATGTGAACTACTCCCACCACTTAATGAAAAATCATTAGAAGTGGGGGCTTCTTGGGTAAAACAGACTAATGTCTATTAGTTTACCAAGCTATTGCGTCTGTTCCATACGCTTTAGTTACATATTTAATTAAACCTTGAACACCAATGTTAATTGCTGCATTTAGGTCTCTATCCATCTCATGTCCACAGATACAGTGATATGTTCGTTCTGAT
>JAHIRQ010000175.1 GCA_018818645.1 Bacillota bacterium | reverse complement strand
TAATCATGACATTCGCTCCACTCCTCTTTATGGGAATTGGAATATTTATTTCTTTCCAATATAAGATTGATGCGAAAAAACAAAAAGAGATTTCAAACGCTATTCAGGATTTATCGATTTCTAGAGAAGAAATCTTAAATGATTTATAAACATGAAGAGACCTAACTTTTTCATTAACATCACACTAGGATTCCTAGTCAAAATATTCGCATATCTGAAGGGACAAAGAATCATCAAGAAGTGTAGGATTCAGGGACCTGCTATCATACTATCCAATCACACATCCTTCTATGATTTTATCTATACAAGTGCTGCGATGTATCCACATCGTATCAGTTATTTAGCTGCGAAGAAAATGTTTTATGAAGAACCAACAGGTTTCTTTTTACGTCTTGCTAGAGCGATTCCCAAGTCTTTAATGCAAGCAGATCCAATTGCTACATTGCATGCATTTCGTATCCTAAAGAAAAAAGGAATTGTCTCCGTTTTTCCTGAGGGTCAAATATCACCCTCAGGCAGATCTTTAACTCCTGCATTTGCGATTGCTAAATTCTTGAAGAAGTCGAATGTGAATGTTTATATCGTTAAACATATGGGTGCAGGACTATCGAATCCTCCTTGGTCTAAAAAGACTTTCAGAGGGAAAGTAGATACTATAAAAGAGTTAATCATCACTCAAGAAGAACTTAAGTCATTGAGTTATCAAGAGATTTATCAAGTGGTTTGTGATAAGCTCTATCACTCAGAATCTGAATATAATAAAGAACAGTTATATCAATATAAATTAAATGATATATCGAATCTGGAAAATGTAATCTATCAGTGCCCTCAGTGTTTTCATGAAGGACTAAAATCAAGTAAACATCAGCTCATCTGCCCATCATGTAATCATACACTTACCTATGATTCTTACGGGCTGATTAACGCTAAAGGATTAGATGAACTATTTCAAAATCAAGAAATAGTTGTTAGAAAAGAAATAGATAGCAACCCAAATTACCAAATAGAAGGTCATGCAAGATTGATGTCATTTAGAAATTATAGATTAGTAGAAGTAGGTCAGGGAGTCATATCAATCAAACGCTTTGAATATACTTATAAGGGAACTATCGATAGTGAATATAAAGAATTAAAGTTTAATGTAAGTAGTACACCAACACTACCTTCTGATATTGGAAGAAATATCCAAATCTATGAGGGAGATAATATCTATCAATTTGAGATGGATATCAAATGGTTACCTACTAAAATGGTACATGTTGGTGAATATTTATATCTTATTAATAAAAAAAAGTAGAATAGCTAACACTCTTATTCTACTTTTTTTATGTCTTTACTGATAAATGCTGTGATTTCATAAACCTAGTGATATAATAAAATCAGAAAGTAAGAAAATCGGAAATGAGGAATTATAATGATCATTGAACTCAGAAAGAAGTCTCAGATAACTATTCCTAAAGAAATTATCGATTCACTATCTTTACAAGAAGGAGATCATCTAGAAATTAAACTCAATCATGGTGTTATTGAAATTGAGCCTGTAGCTATATATCCAAAGAAGTATATAGAAAGACTTGAAAAAGTTGTGATGCAAGTTAAAAATAACTCCAACAATTCTGCTGGTCCATTCAAATCTGTAGATGAAGCAATCAATTATCTTGAGGACAAAGAAAGCATTAAGAAATAAAAAAAGGTCTTGTTTGAGTCGCTAAGCGATTGAACAAGACCTTTATCTTTAAAATATTAACTTGTATAATTATCTCTAGCTTCAGGAACCATATATCTTGTAAAGTGGGGTTCTTCAGGTGTAATCACAAAGAATAACAATACACCAGCTAATAACCCACCCAAATGTCCTGGAATACTTATATTAGGAATAATGAATGTGAATACTAAGTTGATCAGCATTAAATTTCTAATCGATCTAATCGTTTGTGGATGGAACCAACTTGCTCTTTTTATGGTGAGCATAAATAAACCACCCATTACACCAAAGATTGCTCCACTCGCTCCTATGGTAACAACATTCTCTGCACCTAGGAATACAACAAATAAACTAGATATTATACCTGCAACTAAATAAACGAGTAAATACTTCATCGGTCCAATCAATCGTTCTAAATGACCACCGATATAAAATAATACATAGGAGTTCATCGCGAAATGCAAGACACTACCGTGCAGTGCCATTGCTGTGAGTATTCTATAGTACTCACCCTCTACAGTAATCAGTGGAGGTAATATAGCACCCCATGAAACTAAATTGAGTAAAGTAAATCCACCAGTAAACATCACCAAAAGAGCCATAATCAAATTAATGATAATGATAATGCTCGTGACTGGATGATTCTTATAGTATTCTTTAAAGTAAGCTGAATAGTTCATAGGATTACCTTCCTTACGGCTCTTATTATACCGGTAGAACTCCTATTTCACAACTTAAAAGGAGTCTAAGTCCGAATTGTGGATAAATTAATATAATTCAATTCAATTATTTTTATTACTCATATAGACTTAAAAAGTATTACATCTTTATTAAGTTGTTACTTTGATATTCAAATAGTGATAAAATATGAGTAGATAGAATCATGATGAAGGGGTGATGAACCATGAATGAACAAAAGTATATGCATATCATAACAAGATCTAAAAAGATTATTCGTTTTGGTGCAGCCATCTATGCATTCGCTGTGATCTTTTTTATGATTATCTTGAATCAATTTTTAGATTTTAGTGATTTGAGCATTTTTGCTAAGACGATGTATCTATTGATATCGTTTTTGTTAGTTCTATCTGTCATCTTATTTTATGTTAAGGAAATGTATGGTGCGATATTATCGATTGCTATAATCGTTTCCTACAATGTATTATCCTTAATTTTCCTGAGTGTTAAAGCATTAGATATCCAAATGAATTTATTCATTATTCCTGGTGCAGCAATCCTCTTTTTCCATTATTTTGAAAAAGCGATTCATTCCGAAAGAGTTGACTATCAAATCCTAATGAATCGATATGCTCAACTAGATATCAATTCAAAAATTTCTAAATCGATCTCAGATATTACACCTAAGATGCTAATTAATGATAATTTAGATGAACTTTTGCAGACAATCTTAGAAAAAGCGATTGAACTCATCCCTAAAGCTCAATCAGGAAGTATTCTGATTCGAAATGGTGAAAGAATGGAGTTCAGAGCGGCAGTTGGCTATGATTTGGAGGTTTTGCAAAAAATTGAATTATGTTTTGAAGATATGTATCAATATAAACTCGGTGTCTTATATGAACCAGCAGTCATCAGTGATATTAAAACATTCAATGAGAAGAACTTAAAAGCAGAAACAGCAGATGCTATGAAAGAAAATGACGTCTTAACTGCGAAAGCGGTACTGACTTGTGCATTTATCTTAAATGAAACCATTTATGGGTTCATCAATTTAGATAACCTAGATGACTTTGAAGCTTTTAATGAACAAGATAAGCTATATATCAAGCATTTAGCATCTCAAATTGAGATTGCCTTAAACAATCATTTACTGGTTGAAGAAATATATACGTTATCTAAAACAGATTCCTTAACAGGAGTCAATTCAAGAAAACATCATGAAAGATTACTTATGAATATATACAAAGATTCGAAAGAGAAAAACAAGATGTTTTCAATTGCAGTCATGGATGTCAATTTCTTAAAGAAAGTCAACGATACCTATGGTCATATGATTGGTGATGAGTATTTAATCTACTTTACAAAGATTATTAAAGAGAATTTAGAGGATAATGAAATCTTATCGAGAACTGGTGGAGATGAGTTTGTTATTATTTTTCCTGAATTAGATTTACATCAAGGTCTAGTTAGAATTGAGAAAATTAGAAACTCCTTCAGTAATAATCCTTTCATGTATCAAGATTTCAGTCATATTATTGATTTTGGATGTGGAATTGCTTGTTATCCAAAGGATCATCTGGATTTAACTGGGTTAATGAGAATAGCAGATAAAAGAATGTATGATAATAAGAGAGAAAGAAAGTTATCAAATTAATAAACAAGCCTTGTGAAAATTATTCACAAGGCTTTTTGTTTGCCAACTGAAAAAAATTTTTCAATTGCGATAAAATAGGTATCTATCTTGGTTCACCTGTTGTTTTTTCATCATAATTTAAGTATGATAGTGTTAGTACGAAGTAATCGTTTGTAAAGAAGGGAATATGCGAGATTTTCGCATGACAAAAAAGATGAAACCATTTAAATATAGTATCGCACCTAAAATCATACCAGAAATGGATCAAGACTTTAAACCAATCTTTTTAGCGAACCAAAATTACTTAAAAGCTGTGATGCATTCAAAGAATCCTGAAGTCGTAAAAATTGCTATTGAAAGAAACCAAGGTATTCAATCGGTTTTTTCAACCTATGTATTTAACGACAGTGAAAATGAATATGATTCAAACATCTTCTATATTGAACGATTAATTAAATCTTTATTATGGATCAAGGGTGGATGGAAAATTATCTTTGGTGGACCTAAGTCTATTGGAGAGTACATCAAATCATGTTATGCAAAAGATGGTTTACGTGAATTCGACCGTGAGTTTATGACAAGAATATATGAAAAAGAATTTACTGTTGAACTTAAAACTCCAAATGAAATCGAAGATTCAAATGAAAAGTCAGCTCCTCTAGGAAGACACCTAGAGGGCTATAGAATAGGCTTTGATGCAGGTGGCTCTGACCGTAAGGTTTCAGCTGTTGTAGATGGGGTCCCCATTTATTCAGAAGAAGTCATTTGGCATCCTAAGCTTCAAACAGACCCTACCTATCATTACCAAGGCATTCTAAACTCAATTCAAACGGCAGCATCAAAGATGCCTCGTGTAGATGCGATTGGTGTGAGTGCTGCGGGCGTTTATATCGATAACCGTGTCATGGCAGCCTCTCTCTTCATTAAGGTGCCAAAGCCTGAATTTGACCTTCATGTGAAGGATATGTTTATCAACATAGCGAAAGAATTGGGAGATATCCCAATCGTTGTAGCTAACGATGGAGATGTCACTGCACTTGCTGGGGCGATGAGCTTAGAATCGAATCAAGTCCTAGGGATTGCCATGGGAACATCTCAAGCTGCAGGATATGTCGATTCAAAAGGAAATATAACAGGATGGTTGAATGAACTCGCTTTTGTACCAGCAGATTACAATCAAAATGCGATGGTAGATGAATGGTCACTCGATTATGGGTGTGGTGTGAAATACTTTTCGCAGGATGCAGCAATCAAACTTGCAGATCAAAATGGTATCTTTATACCGAGTCATTTAACACTTGCAGAGAAGTTAGAATACTTACAAAAAGAAGTTTCTAAGGGAAATGAAAAAGTTTTACAAATATTTGATACGATAGGGATCTATTTAGGTTATAATATTCTAGGCTATCAAACATTTTATGATATCAAGCATGTACTTGTATTAGGTAGAGTCACCTCAGGTGAGGGTGGTTCAAGAATTATAAAAAATGCTAAGCTTGTCTTAGAGACTGAATCCAAGGAATTGGCGAAACAAATCCAGATTACATTGCCAGACGAAAAGAGTCGAAGAGTCGGTCAATCGGTTGCTGCTGCTAGTCTTCCTGACATCAGTCAAAAATAAGGAGATGTATAAAGTGAAATTAAACAAAAAAACTGCAGAATTCTTTATTCCAGACCAAAGTGATACCCTTACTGCAATCCAAAGAACTACCCATATGTCAATTGCTGCTCACCAAGATGATATTGAGATTATGGCCTATGATGGAATTTTAAAATGCTTTGGTAAGGATGACAAGTCATTCTTTGGAGTTGTTGTAACAAACGGCTCAGGAAGTGCTAGAGATTCTATCTATAAGAACTATACCGATCAAGAAATGATTCAAATTAGACGCCTTGAACAAAAGAAGGCTGCTTATATCGGAGAATTTGGAGCACTTGCATTACTGGATTATCCAAGCTCTGAAACTAAGGATCCTCATAACACAGAAATTGTGGATGAACTTGCATTACTGATTAAGACAGCGAATCCAGAAGTCTTATACACACATAACCTAGCAGATAAGCATGATACACATATTGGTGTAACCACTAAAGTCATCAAAGCGATTCGTAAACTACCCTTAGAATTAAGACCTAAAGAGGTTTATGGATGTGAAGTATGGAGAGATTTAGATTGGATGCTAGATGACGAAAAAGTAATTTTTAATGTCAGTGACCATCCAAATCTTGCTCAAGCTTTAGTTGAAGTCTTTGACTCACAAATTATAGGCGGTAAGCGTTATGATCTTGCAACCACTGGTAGAAGAGTTGCACATGCAACCTATTCTACATCACATGCAGTCGATCAAGCTTCAGCCTTAATATTTGCTATGGACTTAACACCACTGATTCAAGATAGCAACCTAGACATCAAAACGTATGTCTTAGATTATATAGAAAGATTCAAACAAGATGTAGCTAACCGCATTCAAAAAATGCTCTAGTTTGCTTAGAGTGATCTAGCTCCACTCTGATTTATCCTTTCTTTATGAAAAACACCAATTACGTCTGGTGTTTTTTTACTTATCGGCAGTTTTTTTCACTATTTAGAGTATAGAATGATATTGTAACAATAATTCATTATAGTGGCAGCTATATTATATGCGTATTGAAGAAAGGAAGAATATGAAAAAAGTATTTTACATTTTTATGCTTTTTGGTCTATTTTTCTTACAAGGATGTCAAAACGAACCTACAGAATCAGCAGTACCTACCCTTGTATGTGGAACCAATGAAGAAATTGTTGATGGCGTTTGCAAAGCCATATATGAACCTGAAGAGCTTGCGTTAATGAACGCAATTGCGAATATATCTGATATGTCTAATTATAAATTAGATATAACGATTCAAAATGGATTTGATTTATATGATGTTGTTATTGAGTTTGATGATGAAAAATCATCATTTAGCTTTGATGGACAAAAGGAGTACTACGAAAATGTTGGTGGAGTGATTGATCACTATATCCAACAAGGCGCAGTTTATGCTAAAGAATCAATTACTGAACCACAAAATGGAGAGTATGATTTCTTTAAGGCATTTGAAGTTGAATGGTTTACTTATAACAACGGTAAATATCTTTTAAATCTTCAAAACCAAGATGATGCTCAAGTATTCTTTGAAGAGTCATTTCCTGAAAGTGAACTGTCAGGATTTGAAATGACTATCGCCAACGATTATGTATCTGAAATGATTTTCTTTTTACAGGTTGGAGAAATCAGCTATCGTTTCATTGTTGAGTTTAACAGTATTGGCACAGTCAATATTGTTTTACCAACAGTTTAAGGAGGAATAAAAATGAAAAAAATAATTGCTTTATTCCTATTGTTATTTACACTATCATTCGTTTCTTTTCAAGATGTAAATGCAGCATTTAGATTGTATGAAACGACAAAAGAAACTTCTTTCGTCGAAGGTATAAGACATACAAAGATAGTTGGATCGATTGATATGGACGGACTTGTTACCAATCAGGTCATTAACTATATCGGTGCGAACCCTACACTTTATAGTGATATCAATGTCATTGTTTCTGATAATTTCTATGATCATGAATTTAGAATGTCAGGTCTACCTACGATTATCGATAGAGTTCATGAACGATATGATAATTTTAGAGTCATTGCTGGAGTCAATGGAGATTTCTATGACATCAATGATACTGGTCAACCATTATCATTACATGTCAGAGATTTTGAAGTGATTCAAAGAGGCTATGGTGGAAATAGAAATGCTGTAGGCTTTAAGGATAATGGAGAAGTTGTTCATGGTATTCCTACATTTGATGGCTATGAACTTTTAGTTTATAACGATGAAGGACAACTCAAGAAAAGAATTCCAGTAGATAAAATCAATCAAGTACCTGCAAATGAAAATGAAATAGCTGTTTTCTTTGATAATTCTTTAGTAGAGCTTCCTACTTTATACAATAAGGTCGTCATGGACGGAATTGAAACAAAGATAAATAAAAACCTTTCTGGTTACTTTGGAAAAGGAACTTTAGTTGAAACCACGACAGATGCTGTTGATATCGCAGATAACCAATTTGTTATTGTTGGAAATCAATTTAATAGTGATGATTTAATTGCTGAAAACGATTATGCAGTCGTTCAACTTGGCTTAGGTGGTAATTGGGATGATGTTAGATTTGCTGTAGGCTCTGATGCACAACCACTCGTGATTGATGGTGCTGCTAATTTATCCTTAAATGCAGGTGCTAGCTGGGATTTCCCTGCTCCACGTACTGCAATCGGTATTAAATCAGATGGTACTGTATTCTTCGTTGTTGTTGATGGCAGAAATAAACCAGATGGTATGGATGGCGTGAAGCTTAGAGAACTTGGTGAAATTATGGCTCATTTTGGAGCTGAACGCGCTTATAACCTAGATGGTGGTGGTTCTTCAACGATGGCACTTAAGGATTTAGAATCAGGTGAATACGTGATTCTAAATACTCCATCTGACCTACGTATCAGAAGTGTAGCAAACGGAGTATTCTTTGTTAAAGGTGAACAAAAAGAAATTCCTGCTCCAATTCCAGCTTGGCCAGATACTAGAGATCAACTTGCTATGCCAAGTAACGCATTTGTAGATAGTATGGGTGTTCTTCATTTTGGTGCAGTAGAAGGTAGCATTTCCTATAGTGTAGTTGTTGATGGTAAAGAAACGATAGTCAGTGAAAATCATTTAGCACTCGCACTCCCTGTTGGCTCTCATGAAATATCCATTCGAGCAAAGGGTGGAGCACTTTATAAATCATCAGATTATACAACTGAAATCGTTTATAATGTGTACCCACAAGATATCAATAAGTTCTTAGATCTACTGAGAGGTTTCGCATCCAATAACGTGAATCCTTAAGAAAATATTGAAAAAAATTATCTAATGATGACAAAACATGCGTCTTTTGGCGCATGTTCTTTTTTTAATATCATATCCATGATATGGTAGAGTTGTATATTATGGTTGAGGTAGAAAAAAATGAAGATTATCACATGTATCAAACAAGTACCAGCATCATCAAATGTTCAAGTCGATCCTAAAACTGGTGTATTAATTCGTGATGGCAACAATGTCAAAATGAATCCTTTTGATCTATATGCTTTGGAAGCTGCTTTTCAAATCAAGAGCCTAGTAAAAGATTCAATCGTTCATTCGATTACAATGGGACCACCTTCAGCAAACAGTGTATTAAAGGAAGCTTTATATATGGGTGCTGATGAAGCAACCTTAATTAGTGATAGAAGATTTGCAGGAGCGGATGTCTTAGCTACTTCCTATACACTGTCACAGCTGGTTACTCATATTGCCAATTATGATTTAATTATTTGTGGAAAACAAACCACAGATGGAGATACTGCACAGGTCGGTCCTGAAATGGCTGAGTTTTTAGGTATACCTCATGTGCCTTACGTGAAAGAAATTATTGAAGTTAAAGAGGATTCTATTGTTATACGTAGTGCATATGATACCTATGATGAGCTTGTTGAAGTTAAATATCCTTGTTTACTCACGATCGAAAAGGATGCGAATGTACCAAGACTACCCTCTTATAATAGAAAAGTAGAGCTTTCAAACTATGCAATCAAAATGATATCCTTGAAGGATTTAAAGGATCAAAATCCTGATCACTATGGACTGAGTGGGTCTCCTACTCAAGTCGATGAAATATTTCCTCCAAAAAAGAGAACTGAAGCGATTGTTATTGAAGGAAAAAAAGAGAAGCTTGCGAAAGATATGCTTAAGATATTAAAAGAAAGTCGTTTTTTATAGGTGAATTGAAATGGCATATATTAAAGTCAATCAAGAAAAAGTCAATGATGAAATAGCTAAAAAGTTAATCGATATTTGTCCATTCAATGCATTCGATTACACGGACGCTTATTTATCGATTAACGCATCCTGTAAAATATGCAAGGTCTGCGTGAAAAAGGGACCTGATGGTGTTTGTGAGTTTATCGAAACGAAAAAGTATTCGATCAATCAAGCAGATTATAAGGGTATTGCAGTATTTGTTGAAATTCATAACCAAAAAGCACACCATGTATCATGGGAGCTAATTGGTAAAGCGAAGGAATTACAACAAAAAACCAAAGAAAAAGTATTCGCGATTGTGATTGGTGATCAAGTTTCACATATTGCAGAAGAAGCTCTAACTTATGGTGTCGACGAAGTTTTCCTATATGATGATCCAAGCTTTAAGGAGTTCAATGTCGAGCTTTATACAAACGTTATAGAAACATTCTACAAGACCTATCAAAATAATGTGATTTTATATGGATCGACCCCAAGAGGTAGAAGCTTTGCACCAAGAGTTGCTGCACGTTTAAAAACAGGCTTGACAGCTGATTGTACAATGCTTGATATTACAGCAGATGGTGAACTTCTTCAAATCAGACCAGCCTTTGGTGGGAATATCATGGCGAAAATCAATACACCTAATCATAGACCTCAAATGGCAACGATCAGATATAAAATGTTTAACGCACCAAAGATTGTTAAACCCTTTGGAATCATCCATAAAGAGAATACTGATTCAATCGATAAGTCTTCAACGATTCATTTGATTGAAACAATGCATAAACCAGTTGTATCTGACTTAAGTGATGCTGAAGTCATTATTGCGGTAGGAAGAGCATTTAAAAAACAAAAGGATCTTGAATTGATTGAACCCTTAAGAAAGAAGCTAAATGCAGAAATAGGCTGTACAAGACCTTTGATTGAAAATGGCTGGTTTGACCCAAGAAAACAAATTGGATTAAGTGGTAGAACCGTTAAACCAAAGCTTATTATCAATTTAGGAATTAGTGGTGCAGTTCAATACATTGAAGGTATGAAGGAAGCTGAACTTATCATCACTGTCAATAGTGATATAAACAATAAGCTATTTGATATCAGTCACTATTCTATTATTGGAGATATCTATCAGGTGCTACCTGAATTAAATCTCTTAATCGATCAAATCATGGAGGAAAAATCATGAACTATAAAGTAATGAATATAGAAGACTTTAACTTTCTAAAAAGTATAGTTGGAAATGATCAAGTCACTGTATTAAATGATATTGAAAAAGACTTTTCACATGATGAGTTGGGAACTGTAAAGGCTTTTCCAGAAGCACATGTCTATGTTAAAGAGAAAAATCAAATTCAAATGGTGATGAAATACGCCTATGAGAAAAATATAGCAGTTACGGTAAGAGGTAGTGGAACAGGTTTAGTTGGAGCGTGTGTTCCTTTATTTGGTGGAATTCTTTTAGACACCTCTAAAATGAATAGAATTATTGAGCTTGATAAAACTAACCTAACCCTACGTGTTGAACCAGGAGTCTTACTTCTAGATATCTATGAATGTGTTGAAAAAGAAGGTTTATTTTACGCACCTGACCCAGGTGAAAAGACCGCGACCATTGGTGGAAATATTTCCACGAATGCTGGCGGTATGCGTGCAATCAAATACGGAGTAACCCGTGAATGGGTGCGTGGACTTGAGGTTGTTACACCTGATGGTGAACTGATCAAATTAGGTGGTAAGGTCGTTAAGAACTCAACAGGATATGGCTTAAAGGACTTAATTATCGGTAGTGAAGGTACACTCGCTATTATCGTTGAAGCAACCCTTAAGTTAATCCCAAAGCCTAAGAAAACCATTAGCTTACTCGTTCCATTTAAGAATAGAGAAGATGCAATATCTGCAGCACCAAGATTAATCATGGATCACGTGATTCCAACTGCAGTTGAATTCCTAGAAAAACAATCTCTTCAATACTCTGAGGAATTCTTAGGCAAGAAAATCCCTCATAATAATTTTGAAGCTTATTTACTCATTAGCTATGATGGAAATAACGAACAAGCGATTCAAGAGGATATTGAAATCGCGTCATCCTTATGTGTGAATTCATACAATGCTATTGACGTATTCCTAGTCGATACTGCAGAGCGTAGAAGTAGTGTATGGAATGTTCGAGGTGGTTTCCTTGAAGCGATTAAGGCATCGACATCAGAAATTGATGAATGTGATGTTGTTTTACCAAGATCTAATATCGCTGAATTCCTAAATTATGTGAGAGAGCTATCTCAAAAGCTAGAGGTAAGAATTCCATATTTTGGTCACGTTGGTGATGGT
>JAHIRQ010000174.1 GCA_018818645.1 Bacillota bacterium | reverse complement strand
GTGCAAAATAAAGTTCTATGCATATTTTCTTTGTTAATTCCTTTGATCAATGCACGGATATTTCTGGTTGCTGAACCCTCTCTTAAATGGACATACATCCCTCTTTTGATACGTTCAGTTAATGATTTTTCGATTGTGCACTCATGATCAGTCATCACTCCAGAAGCGATATAGGCATTCAAATCATAGCCAGATATATCAGGAGCATGACCATCAATGACTCTTCCACGCATCAATTCTATTTTTTCATGCATGAAGGGATTCCCAGATATAACTGCTGGGTAATCCATAACCTCACCCAATCCTAATACTCTTTCTTGTCCTAGAAATGATTCTATATCCGCTTTATCGATTATAGATCCACTATTTTCTTCAGGGGTTGCAGGTACACAGGAAGGAATCATCATATAGACGTTTAGTGGAATATTTTCACTCGCATCAAGCATAAATTGAATGCCTTCTTTCCCACATACATTTGCTATTTCATGTGGGTCTGCAATAATGGTCGTCGTTCCTTTAGGAATAATCATTTTCGCAAATCCTGCAGGAGTTAACATCGAAGATTCGATGTGAACATGTCCATCTATGAATCCTGGAGCAACATAAGCACCTCTTAAATCATGCTCTATTTTACCTTTATATGTCCCTACACCTAAAATGATACCTTCTTCGATTGCAATATCACCATCTTCTATTTCTCCACTATAAGTATTGATGATTCGACAGTTTTTTAAAACAAGCTCTGCAAGCTCTAGGCCTTTAGCAATATTCATTTTTTTGATGTAATCCATATATCCACCTCATTTTCTTTAAAGATTTATGATAAAGTCACTTAGCATGTTTAAAGCAACTTTCTTTCTGTATTCTTTATTGGATCTTTGGTCATCAATTGGTAAAATACAAGCGTCATACTTTTCGATTATTTCATCATGCTTATTCTTTAATTCCTGAACGCTTATATTTTTATACTCTTTTTCAATCTCTCTATTTCTAATAACAGTCTTATAGACTGCACCAAAAGCGATTCTAAAATCTAAAACCTGATCACCATCAATATGAACTGCTCCAAGAAAAGAAACTTTAGAGATAGCATCTGCACGTCTTCCTCCAACTTTGATCCATTTGAACTGGGTGAATTCATGCTTAGGAATGGCAATATCCTTGATGATTTCATCTTTTAAGATCACTGTTTTTCTAGGACCAATGATCAGTTTTTCGATTGGTATGTGTCTAAATTGATTTTTGCTTAATAGAATAATTTGTGCATCTAATAAGTAAAGTGGCACCAATGAATCCCCTGCAGGGGATGCATTTGCTATATTTCCAGCTAGGGTAGCAACATTTCGAATTGCTGGAGATGCCATTTCATAGATGACTTCCTTAAGTATTTTTGGTGTATCTTCATGATGAAGTAGAGTTTCTAAAGAAGTCATTGAACCAATATGTAAGCAATGTTCACTCCTTTTAATAAACTTGAGTTCTTCTAGATGAAATGCATACAATATGTTGTTTGAAAAAAGAGGTGGTGTTTCTGCTGTGCTTCTTTTTTGAACCATCAAATCAGTTCCTCCAGCAATGATTTGATAAGATCTATCATAAAGATAGTTCAATGCTTCATCTAAGGTTTTTGGTATGACTTGCTTCACCACAAACCACTTCCCTTCTTTGAAGCATTATGGATTGCTTGAATAATCATGTTATATCCAGTACAACGACAAAGATTTCCTGAAATTCCAATTCGAATTTCTTCTTCTGTTGGGTTTGGATTTTGTGAAAGTAGCGATTCAGCAGCAATCATCATCCCAGGAGTACAAATTCCACATTGTGATCCCCCAGCCTCCATCATTTCTTTCGATAGTATTTGATAACGTTTGGTTTGACTATAGCCCTCTATGGTCATAACTTCTTTTCCTGAAACGTTTGCTAAAGGAAGTAAACAGGAATTAACAATCTTGTGATCTAAAAGAATTGCACAAGCACCACATTCACCTTCACCGCAGCCTTCTTTCGGACCAGTTAGACCAAATTGGTTTCTAAGTACATCTAAAAACCGTAGACTTGGATCACTTTGTATTTCTACTTCTTTTCCATTGAGTTTAAATTTAATGTTCATTATCATTCATCAACTCCATTATGTATTCTGGTGATGCTGGAATCTTAAACACTTTTTTACCTATAGCCTGTTCAATTGCAAGTGCAATTGCTGGAGCACCACCAACTAGAGTGAGCTCACCCACTCCTTTAGCTCCATATGGCCCTAATGCATAAGGATTTTCGAAAAGGAAGGTTTTAGATGGTGGCATATCTAATGAGGTTGGAATGATGTAATCGGTTAAATTCTTCTGCTTAATTCTTCCCATGTCGTGATTCATCACTTCCATATATCCATAAGCAATACCTTGAAGAATTCCTCCATCTGCTTGACCTAAAACAATCCGTTCATCAATTGCTTTACCAACATCATAGACACTCCAAATACCAATTGGTGTTACCTGATAAGTAATTGGGGAAACCTCGACTTCAACAATATTAACACCCCATGAATAGGCTGGATACGCATCTCCTTTTAGTGTGTCTTCATCCCACTTGATATAGGTAGGCTGTTCATAGGTTTCGATAATCTCGATTTCTTGTTGATCTACCCAAGAGTCTTTCATTTTTTTGGCTGCTCTTGCTAAAAGACCC
>JAHIRQ010000173.1 GCA_018818645.1 Bacillota bacterium | reverse complement strand
ATTTTCAATCTTAAGTGCGCTAGGAACTAACCCTGCACTTGATAACAATCAATTGAGTATTATCGCTTCAGCCTTACAAAAACTGACTTTAGAAACACATTTTGAAGGATATGTTTATTCGAGTTATATAAGTTTACCGGTTTGGGCTGAACCCGGAATGAATGTAAGAATTCTAAAGGTGAATCAATTTGATTTTTCTTTCTATAATCGATTATCAAACACTTTTACCGTTGAAGTGGAGAAGATGAGTGATGATAGTCTATCATTTTCATTAAAGGGTTATCCATATATGACTTCTTATGTATCTTCTATAGATGAAAGTGTAGTCATTCCATATTCAATTCAATATTTAGAAAACCTTCTGATTGACGAGACTACTCCAGGAGTGATCATTACAGAAACTGATACTGAATTCATTTACGAGCTCATCATCACACCAGGTGTTAATGGAAAAGTGGTTTCATACTTTAAGACAATTACACCACTTGGCGGAAGTAGTACCATGATTAAAATTTATGATGAACAATATATAGCTTCACCTGAAATTAGAGAACAAAATATTGTTTTAAAGGATGGTGAGTAAAATGGCGCTTAGACGTATTGGTGATGTTTTATTACAAGCGAGAGTCATTACAGCTGAACAACTTAAGGATGCTCTTTCCAATCAAGAGAAAAATGAACGACTTGGTGAAACGCTTTCTAGATTAGAATATGCAACAGAAATGCAGATTCTAAAAGCATTAGAGGATTCAACTGGGGTTCAAAGAGTATCATTAACCAATTTTACGATAGACGAACATGTTTTGGCTATCGTCGATGAAGACTTTTGTAGAAGACATAACATTATTCCACTAAGAATTGAAGGAAAAAATTTGATGTTCGCGACATCTGACCCATTAGATTTCGTAGTTATTGAAGATTTACGTGTTAGAACAGGTTATCGACCCAAAGCTTTTTCAGCTCCTAAAAATGAAATTATCACTCAAATAGAAAAATATTATGGCTTTACTAGAACCTTGGAAGCACTTGGTGCGAAACAAAGTATTTCTAAAGAAGTAGAATTTGAAGAAGATGATGAAGATGATACACCAATGGTTAAATTGGTGAATCAAATTCTAACATCTGCAGTATTTCAACGTGCATCTGATATTCATATTGATCCACTTGATGATAAGGTATTAATTCGTTATCGTGTGGATGGAGTCCTAGATGTTGTTAAAGAGTTTCCAATTAAAATCCATAATCAAATGATTAGTCGTATTAAGGTCATGTCAGGTATGGATATTACAGAAACTAGAGTTCCACAAGATGGACGCATTCAAACTGCTATACAACAAAAAAATATTGACCTTCGTATTTCAACCCTACCTACAGTGCGTGGTGAAAAGGTTGTTATGCGTATTCTAGACTTATCAGGTTCGATGAATAAAATTACTGCAATTGGTCTTTCTGCAAAGGAAGAACGATTGGTTAGAGAAATGATTGATCGTCCAAATGGCATTGTCTTAGTCAGTGGACCAACCGGTTCAGGGAAGACAACAACCCTTTATGCGTGTCTTAATGAACTCAATAAACCAGGGGTGAATATCGTTACAGTAGAAGATCCAGTAGAAATCAAAATGACTGGTGTGAATCAGGTTCAGGTTCACCTGAAGTTGAACTGACGTTTGCTAAAGCGCTACGCTCCATTTTAAGACAGGATCCTAATATTGTTATGGTTGGTGAAATTAGAGACGTAGAAACTGCAGAAATCGCAATTCGAGCATCATTAACTGGACATTTAGTATTATCAACCATCCATACCAATGATGCAGTCAAAACAGTAACTAGACTTCTAGATATGGATATCGAACCATTCTTAATCGCATCATCTCTTTCTGGTATCATCTCACAAAGACTTGTACGCTGCTTATGTACTGAATGTAGTGTTGAGGAAGAAGCTAGCCCTAGTGAAGTCGTGATGTTTAAGAAGTATGGTATGAATATTGAGCATGTTAAGCATGCGAAAGGCTGTCCATCCTGTAATTTTAAGGGATTTGCTGGTCGTATTGGTATATTTGAAGTTTTACCGATTACGAGAAACATGCAGAAGTTGATAGCTGAGAATGCCAATGTAATTGAATTGAGTAAACTTGCGAGAAATGAAGGCATGATGACTATTCTAGAATCAGGATTACAAAAGGTTAAGCAAGGTATAACAACTCTTGAAGAAGTCTTAAAAGTAGCAAGTGATTGGGAGTGATGACCTATGGAACTCCGTAATTACAAATATATTGCAGCGAACGCTGAGGGCAAGACGATTCACGGGAAGATAGAAGCATTGAATCGAAATGTAGTCATCAAATACTTACAATCCAAAAACTATGATATAAAAAATATTACTGAATTTAGAAGTATACTTGGTAAATTAGATCAAATTACGTTTGGTAGTCAATTAACCACTAAAAATCTTATTTTCTTTTTAAAACAGTTAGGATCACTCTTAAATGCTGGTGTCAAATTGATTTCTGCTTTGGAACTTTTATCACTACAGCAAGAAAATAGAGTCCAACGTAAACTCTACTTTGAACTTTATCAGCAAATTAATAATGGATTAACTTTCTCAAAAGCCCTATCGAAAAGACCTAAGGAGTTTCCCAATCTATTGGTTCAAATGGTTGAGATAGGTGAAATCTCTGGCGAACTAGGATCTACTGTGATTAAGATGGCAGATTATTATGAGCATCAAATGAAACTCACTACAGAGATTAAAGCAGCACTGAGAATGCCTCTAATCTATTTAGCAGCAGCACTTCTCATCTCAGCAGGTATGCTTATATTCGTTTTCCCCAATATTACAGGACTATTCGCCTCATTTGAAGGAGCAGAGCTTCCTGGAATTACGCAAATGTTTCTCAATGTTGGAATCTTTATGAAGGAATATGCATTGATTATCTTTGGAGCACTGATTGTAGTCGCAGGAATATTTATATGAATCGAAAGATTCCAAAATTCCATCATTTTCTAACAGTCTTCGCTTTAAAGATACCAATCTTTGGAAGCTTGATCCAAATGAATAATCAAATTTTGATTGCCAATTCATTGAGTCAAATGCTATCCAATGGTGTAAATTCCATCAAAGCATTACAGACAACAAGAGGGATTGTAACAAATACTGTTTATAAGGAATTGATTATTAAGACCTTGAAGTATATTGAGGATGGGAAACCATTCGCGAAAGCCTTTGAAGAAAGCAATTACATTGACCCAATTATGGCGAGAATGATCTCTACTGGAGAAAAGACAGGGAACATTCCGAAATTGATGGAAAACCTATCTTCATACTATAATGGAGTCTCTGAAATGCGAATTCAGCAACTTAAGAATTCGATTCAGCCAATCTTGTTACTTGTAGTGTATGCAATTGTTGGTGTATTAATCCTCGCGATTATGCTACCAATGCTCTCATTAGGCTCTCAAATATAGATAAATCTTACAATTTTATTAATTCGAATGAAGTATTATTGACATAAAGAAAAACAATGTTAATATTAAATTAGAAACTAGAACAAATAGGAGGAATAAAAAATGTTTAAAGTACTTAAGAATAGAAAAGGTGTCACTTTAGTAGAACTATTAGCAGTAGTAGTAATTCTAGGAATTATTGCAGCAATCGCTGTACCAACAATTGGTGGTTTAATTGCAAGACAACAAGCTAATGCAGATGAAGCAACTTATAATGCAATCGTTGATGCTGCACTGTTATACGCTACTGATGATGCAGATGGTATTTTTACACTTGGAGCATTACAAACTGAAGAATTTGTTGATTTAAAAACAAGTAGTAATACATATACAGCTGGAGCAGTTACTGATATCAATTTGATTTATATAAAAGTTGTCGGAACCACTGTAACTTTCCATGCAGTTGCTGGAGCAGGTGACACAGTTGAATTTAAAGTCAATGACACAGTAGTTCAGCCATAAGAAACTTTAAGTCGTGAATTGGAGGTCTCTAACTCTAGACACCTCCTTTTTTAATAACAAATCCTAGGAGTAAGTCAATATGACCATCCTTTACACTTCACTCATTTTCATATTTGGTTCGTTACTTACCTCTTTTTATCTTGTTTTAGGAGAAAGACTTCCTAAAAATGAATCTATTAATGGTAGATCACATTGTGATACTTGTCACCATGATTTGAGATGGATAGATATTATTCCTATCTTTGGGTATTTAATCAATAAAGGAAAATGTCATTTTTGTAAATCTAAAATTCCGATTTGTCATCTTTTATTAGAATTATTAGGCGGAGCACTCTTTTCCATATCTTATCTTATTTATGGATTCTCATTCGAGTTAGCAATCCTTCTAGTCTTTATATCTGTATTCATGATTGAATCGGTAAGTGATCGAAAGTATATGATTGTTCTTGATCGAATATGGATGATAGGAATCATCCCACTGATCATCATCAGAATCATCCAAGGTGAGTTTCTATCCTATTTGATTTCATCAGCAGTTCTCTTCTCTATTCTCTTCATCATTGCATATCTTTCCCAAAAGGTATACAAGAAGGATACTTTAGGTGGTGGAGATGTGAAACTATTTATATTTATCGGTTTTATCTTGACGATTGGACAAGGCTTACTCGCACTATTTATGACATCACTTTTCGGTTTCATTTATGGTATCATTAAATTAAGAACCAAGCATCAAGAATTTCCACTTGTACCCTTTATATTTATTGGTGTAATGATTTCATATTTATATGGTCAAGACATCATCAATTGGTATTTAAGCCTATTAAGGATGTGATGAAGATGTTTACGAAAAGTTCAGATTTTAGTGTATTCTTCACAGATGAATATGTCAGTTTTTTTGAATTGGCACCCTTTTTAGATCAATCTCGTTATGGTTATACTAAACTTGACTCAGGGATAATCGAAAATGGTTACATCAAAGAGCCTGAAGCTTTACTGAATACGATGCATCAATTGTTTAAGCAAAATGAGATTAAACCAAGAAAAATTACCCATATCATTCATGATCAAAATGTTCTCATCAGAGATATTAAAATCATTAAAGAACAATTGGGTAAGAGATCAATTGATGAATACATCAAGGAACAACAAGGAAAGACTTTGTTGTTGCCTTTTAATGACTCTACAATATCTCATATTATCAGATATGAAAATGAAATAGAAATTAGAGTCATTGCGATTATCGTTGACTCGAATTTACTACACGATTATAATGATGTTTTTGATCGACTTAGAGCCAAAGAAGTTCGATTTGAGGTTTCTTGTTTACCACTCTATGAACAGTACCTTGAAAAAGGTGGACTAAATGCATCCAATTCAATGCTCGTTTCTATTTATGAGGGTATGTTTAGTCTTCAAATCGTTGAAGAACACATTCCTATCTTCAATTTAATTGAAGAAATAGATGGTGGACTCGAAGAATATGACATGATTATAGAAAACTTTGTTGAGCGTATCGCAAACTACTATAAATATAACTTAAGAAAAGGTAAAGCAGAAATACAAAGTCTGATCTTCTTTAATTTCAATTCTGATTTATCAACATTTCAAATAGAACAAGGACTATGTGCAAAATTAAAAGAATATAAAGCAAAGGTTTGTGATCTTTATATCGAAGATCCACTTGCAAAGATTCTACCCTTTGAGTGTATGCTACCCTATGCAGTCGCTAGAAATAGACAGCTCACACCGCCGGTTAAATTTGATTTCAAGTTAGATCGAGTGAAGCAACTGAATTTATATGGAAACTATTTATTAATCTCTGCATTTTTCATTATCTCAGCAACTCTCTTGATCTATATTCCATATTTCTCATTAAATGAGCAAATTAAGCTTGAGCAAAATACAGTCAATGCACTTCAAAATCAATTACAAGTCCTAATTGATGAAACACCACCAACTCCTGCATTTTCTATTATTCAACAAAATTATAGTAATGCTTATCAATATTTAGCAAGTCAAGAAGTAGACCCTAAGCCGTGGATGTTAGATTTAATGAGTGAGTTGGGTTCGAATGTGTTTATTCAAAGTTATCAAGTCAAGAGTCAAACCATGGAAATTATTTTGGTTCTGAGCGGAAATACGGAATCCGATTTATTCGAATATATGATTGAAATCTATGAAACTTATGGTATTGTTTTAGGAACAGAAGATGAGACTCGATGGATAATTTCTCAACCAACATACAAATTTAACAATCCATTACAAGTAGAGGTGACAATCCGCTATGCGTAAATACGACGTTTTTGGTAAAAAAATTAGTCAAGCTAAGTTTTTGTACATGATTTTTATCGTATTTTTAGTTGTTATTGGTGGATACTTTGGTGTTTTACGCATTCAGCAAAATAGATTAGATCAACTTGCTGAAGAAGAAAAAAGCATCCAAAGACAAATTAATAATCTATTGCAGAGTGGTCAATCTGTGACCTATTACACTGTCGATGAACTCATTCCTTATCTTCCAAACTCATTTGATCAAGTCAGTGTCGCGAATAAACTTGAATATATTAGAAATATTACAGGTCTAGCTGATGCAATCGATTATCGTATCATTTATAATGTCGAAGCAACAACTCCATTTACAGAACCATTACCTGCAACTGTTAAGTTTGTCAGCATGACCATTTCGATGCAAATCGGTGATCCTCTACTCATTTTAGACTATATTGAAAATCTATACGCAGAAGATTTAATCTTCTATGTGAGACAGGTGAGTGTATCCTACACAATTGATGACACAGCACTAATTCAAATGCTTGTTTACACATTCTACAATGATATCAACACATAATTAAAGCAATTCAATCGAAAGCGCTAAAAGTTAGCGCTTTTTTTGATGTTTCCAATGAACATCAATACTTTCAGTAATTGATTAACCGTGATATAATAATCTATAGGGAGGATTTTCTAAATGACTGAAATTCTAGCATCTATAGGGCCAATTCGCTTTGATTATTCTACATTCATTAGCTTTCTCATCGGATTAAGCTTTGGTTTTTTACTTTTATTGCTTATTTATTTATATGCAGTTTTAAAAAGCTTGAACAAAGGGCTTAAGCTTAGAGGCGCAGATGAACAAGACATCGATGAAGAAGAAATCAAGTGGTTGATTGAGGATGCACAAAAGCAGTTTAAGGATAAAGAAACGAGAATTGCTATAGGATATCCTAAATACTTACTTCAAATAACGAGAGACTTATCAGTTGATATCGCAAAGAAGTTCTATCCTAAATCGAAATACCCTTACCTAGAACTAACCATTGATGAAACCCTAAGACTTAATCATTACATTACTGATCGTTTAGAAGAATTACTACAAGGAAGAATACTCAGATTGACGAGAGGCTTAACATTAAGTAAAATCGTTGAAATGAATGAAGTCAAAACTAAAATTGATAACAATCCGATTGTAAAAACTGCAGTAAAATATAAAAAAGTTGCTAAAGCAGCAGTTACAATCTTGAATGCAGTGAACCCCGTTTACTGGGGTCGAAGAATAACTCAAGAGGTTGCATTAAATATTATTGTTGTTAAAATCGGATTAGCACTGATTGCGATTACCGGTGAAGAAACCTATAAGATTTATAGTAAGAAAGTATTTGATGAAGATTTAAGCATCGACATGGGTGTTGATGGTATCTATGAAGACATCAATAAAGAATTGGAAAGAGAGGATGCTAAAGATGAGTAAAAGAAAAGAAAATATTGAATTACCTTTAGAAAAAGATCCTTTTGTAATCTTCCAATTTGTAAAAATTGAAGGAATCAGAGGAAAAGAAAAATATAAGAAGAGTCGTTTCGTCTCTCCTATTTTCGGACGTAGCGTTAAAGATGTCGTTACTGTTCCTTTTACCATTAAGGATACTGGAGATACTACAAGACGCTTTGATGCCTTTAGAACTAAACCTAAGCTAACTGAAGAAGAAGCGAAGCGTAAGCATGGAAATAAATACTACGAGTTTACAAATATTGTGTCGAATAAGACCAGAGCAGAATATTTTGGTGAATCGAGTTATGTTCCAACCAATGAAAAAGATGTTGAAGAAAAACATGAAAGAAAAATCATTAGTCCAATTGGTGGACATTATCAGGATCGTTCACCAAAACCTGACCCAATGCCATTTAAAGCCAATCCTGAACCTCAAAGAAGAGTAGCAGTTGTTACTCCTGTCTATGAAGAAAAGAAGGTGGAGAGAGAGCCTGTTGTCGAGACCTATACAAGAAGAACCCCAGTAGACCCTAGTTCAATTAAAACTTCAGAATTCGGAACGAATACGAATCAAACCATTCCACCTGTGGAGCAAAAGAGATTTGAACGTGAGGTCAGAATTGAAAAAGTCGATGATGACCATTATATACTTCCTTCAATTAAGCTATTTTCTAAAAAGGAAAGAGATTTAAATGAAAAGCCTCAATGGCTTTTGGATCAAATTGATATCATCAATGCGACACTATCACAGTTTGGTATTGAAGGCTTTGTAAGTGGATCCAAAAAGGGACCTACCGTTACACGTTATGAAGTGTCCCTAGACCCAGGTGTTAACGTAAAAAGAATTCTAAGTATTCAAGATAATTTAATGATGAATCTTGCTTCTCAATCCTTACGTATTGAAGCACCAGTTCCTGGTAAACCTTATGTAGGATTAGAAGTTCCAAACTATAAACCTGAAATCGTTGCTTTTGGTAATGTTGTTGACCAAAAGGAATTTTTAGATGATATGGATCACCCATTAAAGATTGCATTGGGTGTTGATATCGATGGAGAAAATATTTATGTGGATATTCAATCGATGCCACATGGATTGATTGCTGGTGCTACAAACTCTGGTAAGAGTGTGTGTGTCAACACAGTCTTAGTCAGTTTACTGCTTAAAAACTCACCTAAGGATTTAAAATTGATCTTAATCGATCCTAAAATGGTCGAGTTAACTCCATATAATGATCTTCCACATCTAATCACACCAGTAATCACGGACGTTAAAATGGCTGCTGCAGCTCTAAATTGGGCAGTCAGTGAAATGGAAAAGAGATATCAAACCTTCGCGAACAGTCGTTCAAGAGACATTAAGTCATTTAATGACAATGTGAAACGTGGGTTAGTAGATTTAGAAAAAATGCCTTTCATCGTGATCGTCATCGATG
This sequence comes from Bacillota bacterium, assembly GCA_018818645.1. Classification (GTDB taxonomy): domain Bacteria; phylum Bacillota_I; class Bacilli_A; order Acholeplasmatales; family Acholeplasmataceae; genus Peloplasma. The sequence goes on along the minus strand of JAHIRQ010000173.1, from coordinate 13,797 downwards.
AATTGGCAGATTTAATGGCAGTTGCTGCGCATGAAGTCGAAGATGCTATTCAAAGACTTACTCAAAAAGCGAGAGCTGCAGGTATTCATTTATTGGTTGCTACACAAAGACCATCTACTGATGTTGTCAAGGGTACGATTAAGTCCAATATTCCAGCAAGAATTGCCTTTAAAGTGGCTTCTTTCGTCGATTCTACGACCATTCTTGATGGAGCAGGTGCTGAAGCACTACTCGGTAAAGGAGATATGCTACTCAAGAGAAGCGATCGCACACATCGTTTGCAAGGTGCATTTATTCCTGATGATGAAATTTATGCAGTCACTGATTTTATAAGAAAACAAAGTGGTGGATCTAACTACGTCTTTGAGCATGATGCCCTAAAGCAACAAGCAAGAGCTAGAGAATCTATCAATGATGAATTGTTTAAGGATGTTGCTTATTTCGTTGTTGAATCAGGGAATGCCTCAATCAATTCAATTCAAAAGGAATTTACAATTGGTTTCAATCGCGCTCAAAAGCTTGTTGAAATGCTTGAAGAGTATGAGATTGTAGCACCTAATCAAGGAACTAAGGCTAGAGAAGTATTAGTCAATGTTTCCGAACTCAACGATATTTTAGCGGATTTATAAAAAAATCATTAAGGATGATATCATGACATTAAAGAAGGCTTATCAAACATTAATCATCACTGTAATTCTCATGATGTTAACCATCATTCTTTATGCACTTAGAGTTACAAGACTAAAGCTAGATTGGGGGATGACCGGATTTGTTATATCCGCGATTCTCTCTGTTTTTTCTGTAGTTTTTGCGATCCATCAAAATAAACATCAAAATGAAATTAAAGAAACAAATTGGATATCATCTCATCGTTTTGAAATACTGGATTGGTTTTCATTCTTAAGTGTTTCTTTGATGGGAATATTTGTTTTATTTTTGTTTTTTATCCTGCCATCTGATGTTTCTCAAGGATCTATGACCCCGACTCTTGAAGATGGGAATAGAATTGTTGTCTATCATTTTAATTATGAACCCGAACTTAATGATATTGTTATCATAAAGATTACCCAAGAAGAGTTTCCAGAATTAAACGATACTTATTTCTATAAGAAGAAAACAACTTGTCCTCTCATTTTTAAATTTCTTAACGACGATTGTATTACAACGATAGTATATGACAGAAATTATCAGCCTATTATGCTCGATGCAATCTATTTTGTCAAACGGGTTGCTGGTGTTGAAGGTGATCAAGTCACTTTTATAGAAGCTCTAGATTACGCAGATGATTTCAGTGATATCAATAAAAAATACTTTATCGCAATCAATGATACAATCTATCAAAATCCATATGATGAAGTCTATGAGTTGACATATCAACAAAAAGCGATCATTGAAGAAGGATTAGTGAATCAAAAGCTTCCAGAGAACAAACTCTTGGTTTTTGGTGATAATAAGAATAATTCAACAGATTCAAAAAACTTTGGAGTTGTTGAAAATGATAGTATTATGGGTAAAGTCATTTTTAAGCTTTCTCCATTTGGAGGTCTATCATGATGAAACAAATACAGTGGTTTCCTGGCCACATGTTCAAATCTTTACGACAAATCAGAGAAAAAATAGCGATTATGGATATTGTTTTAGTCTTGGTTGATTCAAGACTTCCACAGTCTTCTATTAACCCTGAACTATTTAAAATTATAAGCCACAAACCTAAAGCTATGCTTTTTAATAAGATGGATTTAGCAGATGAGAATGTTTTAAATGAATGGGTGAATTACTATCAAAAAGAAGGGTTTGCCACCTTAAAGATAGATTCAGTCACAGGAAAAAATGTGAATAAAATTCACCCTTTATGTCTTGAAGTTTTAAAGGAAAAAATGGAGCGAGAAAAAAGTAAAGGACTTAAGCCTAGACCTTTACGTACGATGATTCTAGGTATTCCTAATGTCGGGAAATCAACATTGATTAATCAGTTATCTAAATCGAGTGCAACGAAAACTGGGAATACACCAGGTGTAACCAAAGCTCAACAATGGATTAAACTCGGGGAAAATTTTGAACTACTTGACACTCCAGGTGTATTATGGCCTAAGTTTGATGATCCTATTGTGGGGTATCATTTAGCAATTACAGGTGCGATTAAAGATAAGATTCTACCTGAAGATGATGTTGTACAATACGCGATGAACTTTTTAAAAAAATATTATCCAAATCGTTTAAAGGAACGCTACGGTATTGATATAGAAAGCGATTTTGTTGAAATGCTCGATACAATCGGTAAATTAAGAGGATGTTTAATCAAAAATGGTGAAATCGATTATTCAAGAGTTTATACAATCATCTTAACCGATATCAGAAATAAAATGCTTGGAGGTTTATCTTTTGACAGACTTAACGATGTATCAGTTTGAAAATGAATTGTATCAAAGTGGATTTACCTATATAGCAGGTGTTGATGAAGCAGGTAGAGGACCTTTAGCAGGACCTGTAGTTGCTGCAGCAGTCATCCTAAAAAAAGGAGCAATCCTAAAATATACAAATGATTCTAAACAATTATCTGAAAAACAGCGAGAAAAAGCATTGATAGAGATTAAGGAGAATGCAGTTGCTATAGGAATAGGAATTTCATCGGTAGAAGAAATCGATTTGATCAATATATATAGAGCAAGTAGAGAAGCAATGCTATCAGCAATTCATCAATTAAAGATTAAACCAGAGTTCTTATTAATCGATGCGATGCCTATGGAAATAGATATCCCATTAAAAAGTATAATAAAAGGTGATACACTTTCTATATCTATAGCAGCAGCATCGATTGTCGCTAAAACAACAAGAGATGCCTACATGCTAGAAATGGATAAAGTGTTTCCTGAATATGGATTTAAGAATCATAAGGGATATGGAACCAAAGAACATTTAGAAGCTTTGGAGAAATATGGAGTAACTCCAATTCACAGAAAGACTTATGAGCCTGTTAAAACCATGTTAAAAAAGAAGTGAGAACTTCTTTTTTTAATGAAGAAATGGTTAAAACACTGAAAGCGATTTCCATAAATCTCTTCATAATTAAAGCAATTTTCACATATTTTAACTAACATAAAGTGAAGAAAAAATCATATATATTATTTAAATATATATATAAGAATTACTTTTACTTTCTTCTTGACATAGAAAATTATTACACTATAATTGTAATGGAAATGGAGTGTTGTCATGAATAAGAAACTAATCATCGTGGAATCACCATCTAAATCGAAAACTATAGCAAGTTACGTCGGAGCCGATGTAATTGTTTTATCTTCGAAGGGACACGTTAGAGATTTAGCAACTTCAGGTGTGGATGGATTGGGACTCGATTTGAAAAACAATTTCGCTCCACATTATAAAGTCATCCCTACAAAACAAGCATTGGTAAAAGAATTAATAGCAAAAGCAAAAGGTAGAGATGTTTTAATTGCTACCGACCCTGATAGAGAAGGAGAAGCAATTGGCTGGCATTTAGCAGAACTGTTAGGATTAGATCCAGAAGCTAGTAATCGTATTGTTTTTAGAGAAATTACGAAACCAGCAATATTAGAAGCGTTAAACCATCCAAGACCTATTGATTCACATCTTGTATATTCTCAAGAATTTAGACGTATATTAGATCGAATCATTGGATTTAAACTATCAAAATTACTGCAATCCAAGATTAAGAGTAAATCAGCAGGACGTGTGCAAAGTGTTGCACTGAAGCTCATTGTTGATCTAGAACATGAAATTGAAGCTTTTATTCCTGAAACCTATTATGAAATTGAAGCAACCTTTCATCATTTGAAGGCTGACTATATTATTCCTGAAAAGAAAAGACTTGGAAAAGATGAAGCAGATTTAATCGTTAAGGAATCCGTTAATCCATTTCATGTTAAAGATATTCAGGTTAAAGAATCAAGAAGAAACTCGAAGCCTCCATTTATCACATCTACCTTACAACAGGATGCTATATCGAATTTAGGGATGAGTGCATCTCGTACAATGATGGTTGCACAAGCCTTATATGAAGGTAAAGAGATACACGGAGAACTTGTTGGTTTAATTACTTACATGAGAACAGACTCCAATAGATTAGCTGCTCCATTTGTACATGAAGCACAATCCTATATAGAAAAGAACTTTGGAAAGAATTATTTAGGTAAATATAGTGTATCCACCAAAGCAAATGCTCAGGATGCACATGAAGCCATTCGTCCAACCTCAATCGATAGAACACCAGATTCGCTAGAATCTTATTTAAGCAAGGACGAGTTACGCTTGTATAAAAGAATTTATAATCGCGCTGTAGCATCATTGATGGCTCCAGCAGTCTTTGATATCACAAAAGTTACACTATCTTCAAACGGACATGAATATTTAGCTGAAGGTTCAGTTGAAAAGTTTGATGGTCATATGAAAATCTATAGTGAAGCTAAGAATAAGGATAAAATACTACCTAAATTAGAAGTCGGACAAGAACTCAATGCTAAGGATGTGCTTTCTATTGAAAAGGTAACAACTCCTAAAACAAGATATTCCGAAGCAACACTCATTAAAGAATTAGAATCTCAAGGTATTGGTAGACCATCGACTTATGCACAAATCATTCAAACTTTAAAAAATAGAGATTATGTTGAAATTGATGAAAAAAGATTTAAACCTACCAAGCAAGGTAGACTGACAGCTGAACAACTTGATTTGTTTTTCAATAAGATTATTAATGTCGAATACACATCAAAAATGGAGACAATATTAGATGAAATTGCTGATGGAAAACAAAAGGGATCTCACTTGATTTCAAAATTCTATCATTCATTCATCCCACTGGTCGAAATCGCTCAAAAGGATATGAAGAAAATAGGTGCTACTCAAACTGGAGAAAACTGTCCAGTTTGCGGGAAACCACTCGTTCTTAGAAAGAGCAAATATGGTGAATTTACCGCTTGTAGTGGTTTTCCATCATGTAAATATGTGAAAAAGGACTAAATTTCACAACTTTTCATACGCATATTGCATTTTCTTTACAAATAGAACAAAAAGTGATAATATGATAGTGCATCCACCCCTAAGGATGCTATATATCCCCTATATAGTGCAATATAATGCACAAAAACCCCTAACGAGGTCCTCCGTACTTTATACGGGAGACCTCATTTTATTAGCAATATTTTTAAATCATGATATAATATTCATGAACGAAAATATAAGGAAGTGTGAACATGAAAACATTTAAAGGAAAGCCTATTACTCTATTAGGTGAAACAAAAAAAGTTGGCGATATAGCTCCTGACTTTAAAGCATTGAACACAAAAAATGAATTGAAGCACTTATCAGATTACAAATCACGTTATATTATTTTAAATGTTGTTCCATCACTCGATACTACCGTTTGTGATATGCAAGCAAGAACAGTAAATAATGAGCTTGCTGAAAGAGAAGATGTACTTGTTATTACAATTAGTAATGACTTGCCTTCAGCACAAGGTAGATGGTGTGGAAATTCCGGATTGCCCAATGTCATCACATTATCAGACCACGTAGAATTAGATTTTGCAAATAAATATGGAACGAATATCAAAGAGGTAAGACTCCAAGCGAGAAGCGTATTCGTTTTAGATGAATCAAAAAAGATCATTTACATCGAATATGTAGACGAAATGAGTTCTCATCTAAACTTTGATGAACTCATCACATTTGTCAAAAAATTACCGAAAGAATAACTTTCGGTTTTCTTTTGGGTATGGTATAATATTCAAAGAATTAGGAGAGTTAAGATGGGATTATTTCAAAAGCTTTTTGGTAAAAAACCCAAAAATGATCGTTATCAATTGGGTCTACATAAAACTAAAGAAAACCTTGGGAACTTAAAAGCAATTTTAGCCGCATCTACCAAAATAGATGATGAGCTTTTTGACTCTTTAGAAGACATCTTTATTCAAGCAGATATCGGAATAGATACTGTTATATACTTTATTGATGCGCTTCGCTTAGAAGTAGAAAATAAAAAAATAGAAGATCCTAAGGATTTAGCAGAAATCATCGTGGATAAAATGTTTGAAATATATCTAAAGGGCGAGTTAGTTCAAACTGATTTGAATTATGATGAAGGGGAAACAAACGTCTATCTCTTTGTCGGAGTCAACGGGGTCGGAAAAACAACAACGATTGGTAAAATAGCAAAGCAATTAAAGGATGAAGGCAAGAAAGTGATGATGGTTGCAGGAGATACCTTTAGAGCTGGAGCAATCGATCAACTGGTTGAATGGGGAAGAAGAAGTAATACCTTTGTTTTTAAAAAGGATGCCGGATCTGATCCTTCTTCGGTCATTTATGATGCATTAGAAATTGCAAAAAATGAAAAGTATGATGTTGTCTTAGTGGATACTGCAGGACGTCTTCAAACTAAAATCAATCTCATGAATGAATTATCAAAAATGAAGCGTGTGATTCAAAAGACATTACCTAACGCACCTCAAGAAACATTACTAGTGATTGATGCGACTACCGGACAAAACGGAATGCGTCAAGCTGAAGTATTTAAGGATGCTACCGATGTATCTGGTATTGTATTAACAAAGCTTGACGGTACTGCTAAAGGTGGAATTGTCTTAGCAATAAGACATCTCTATCATTTACCGATTAAATATGTAGGTCTTGGAGAAAAAATCGATGATCTTGTCTTATTTGATATCGAACAATACATCTATGGTCTATTCAAAGATTTCTTCTAAAGGAGTCACTATGGAAGCACTTGTTAAAAAAGAACAACTCAATCAGTTATTCGATCTTTATGGATCCTTATTAACTGAAAAACAACGTCTCTATTTTGAACTATATTATCATGAGGATTACTCTTTGCAAGAGATATCAGAGATCTATACGGTGAGTAGAAATGCAATTTTTGATCATTTAAAAAAAGTAGAAGAACACCTAAATTTATATGAAGAAAAACTACAGCTATTGTCTCTTCAAACCAAGCGAAAACTCTTGATTGAAAAAGCAATAGAGACTAAGGATTTATCACTTCTAGAAGAACTTAGAAAGTTGGATGAATAATGGCAGAAAATAGCTTAAGCTCAAGACTGCAAATGGCGATGCGCCGTTTGACTGGTCGCGGCTTTTTAACTGAAAATGATATTGATGAAATGATGCGTGAAGTGCGTCTTTCTTTGCTTGAAGCCGATGTAAATTTCAAGGTTGTTAAGCAATTTGTAGCGAACGTTAAGGAACAAGCTGTTGGTGAAAAAATCTTAAAAGGATTAAATCCAGGACAACAAGTTGTTAAAATTGTACATGATGAATTAAAGCGTGTCATGGGTGAGGATTCTGAAGGAATCCGCTACAACATCAATGGAATTACAACGATTATGACCATTGGTTTACAAGGTTCTGGTAAAACTACTGCAATCGGTAAACTAGGGGTTTATATTAGAAAAACTGAAAAGAAAAGAGTCATGTTTATCGCTGCAGACGTATACCGTCCAGCTGCTATAGAACAGCTCAAAACAATAGGTAAACAAATCGAAATTGAGGTCTTTGAAAAAGGATTAATCGATGCGAGACAAATCGTTAAAGAAGGGCTTAGCTACGCGAAAGAACAAAAGTATGATGTCGTCATTATCGATACCGCTGGTAGACTTCACATCGATGAAAAGATGATGCAAGAATTAATTGACGTCAAAGAAATCGCGAAGCCCAATGAAATCCTATTAACAGTAGACGCGATGACAGGTCAAGATGCAGCTAATATTTGTAAAAGCTTTCATGAACAGCTGACTGCTACAGGTGCGATTTTAACTAAACTTGATGGAGATACGCGTGGTGGTGCTGCATTATCAATTAAAGAAGTTTCAGGGATTCCAATTAAGTTTGCCTCCTCAGGTGAAAAGATGGATACCTTTGAAGCGTTCCATCCTGAGCGTATGGCATCTCGTATTCTTGGAATGGGTGATGTCTTAACCTTAATTGAAAAAGCGACAGAATCGATTGATGAAGATGAAGCACAAGGCATGATGGAAAAACTCATGTCTGATACATTCAATTATAACGATTTATTAAAACAATTTAAGATGATTAAAAGGATGGGATCCATCTCAAAAATCATGGGATTTATCCCGGGTATGGGACAGCTCAAAAATGCTGCATCTCAAGTCGATGATAAGCAATTTGAACAGATGAGCGTCTTAATTCATTCGATGACAGAAGCGGAGAGAAAAGACCCAAAATTAATCGATACATCCTCTAGAAGAAGAGAGCGTATCGCTAAGGGATCGGGTATGAGTGTTGCTGATTTAAATAAGCTTAGAACAGCATTAGACACTCAAAAGAAAATGATGAAGAAAATGATGAACATGGACGAAAAACAACTCGAAGGTTTATCTAAAGATCCATCAAAAATGATGCCAAACCAAAAAGTTAAAAAAGGAAAAGGTAAGGGAAAGGGTCAATTCAGGATTCGTTGATCCTTTTTTTCACCCCCATTTCCCCACAAAAGTTGTGGAAAAGTTACATGAATATCTATGATAAAATGAAGAAAAAGAGGATACCTTATGAAGAAACTGATATTAATTGACGGAAACTCCATTATGTTTAGAGCATATTACGCAACCGCTTATCCAGGGGCTAAGTTGATGCAATCCACTCAAGGTGTTTATACCAACGCACTTTTCGCTTTTGTTGGTATGTTTGAAAAGATCATTACTGAAAATGATTCCTATGCTTTAGTTGCCTTTGATACCAAAGAACCAACAAAAAGACACCTAGCTTATGAAGGCTATAAAGCAGGCAGAGTCAAAATGCCGGAAGAATTATTACAACAAATTCCTTATATATATGAATATATCACCTTAAATGGTGTGAAATTATACTCAAAACCAGGCTATGAAGCCGATGATATCATTGGAACGCTCGCGAAACGAGGAGCTGATGAGGGCTACATGGTCGAGGTATTTTCTAGCGATAAGGATTTACTCCAGCTCGTTGACGATCGAATTACCGTTAACCTTCTAAAAAAAGGAATGAAGGAAGTTGCTCGCTTTGACCCTCAATCACTATTTGCTGAATATCAATTAACCCATGAACAAATGATTGACTTAAAGTCATTAATGGGAGATCCTTCAGATAATATACCAGGAGTACCTGGAGTTGGTGAAAAAACTGCAATTAAGCTACTTCAAGAATATGGTTCTCTGGAGAAAATATTAGAAAACAAAGAAAATATTAAGGGTAAGCTTGGTGAAAACCTAAGAGAACATGAAAAGCTTGCAATAATGAGTAAAGAGCTTGTAACTATTGATATCGATGCAGAACTCGATTATAAAGTATCGGATCTTTCTAGAAATGAAGCGAAAACCAGTGAGTTGATGTCATTTTTTCAAGCATTAGACCTACACGTCTTTGTTAAAAAAATGGAATTACCCACCGATCAAATGGAATCATGGGAATATAAAGTCATAGAAGATGAAAGAGAACTCGGTAAAATATTAAAACCTGGGCTAGCTATTCATTTTGAACTATCAGACTATAACTACCATAAAGCAACTTTATGGGGTGTAGGTATATCAGATGGTAAGAATCACTATTATCTATCTCCTGAATTCGCACTGACATCTATTAACTTTCAAATGTATTTATCGGATGAGTCTATTTCAAAATATACCTATGATTTAAAGGCAGTCAAGGTATTTCTTCTATGGAACAAATTGGAATTAGCAGGTATCGAGTTTGATTTATTACTTGCTGCATATTTAATCAATTCTCATTTAGGAAAAGAAGAATTTAAAAGAATCGTATCTGCATTTAATTATGAAGATATTTTATATGATGATTCCATTTACGGGAAGGGTGCTAAAAAAGCACTTCCTGAAAAAGAAATCTATCAAAGACATATCGTTAGTAAGTCAAAGGCAATTGCTGAGCTTAGAAAATCAATGCTTGATCAGCTAGAAGACCAAAAACAAACCACACTCTTAACAGAACTTGAAATTCCATTATCTGAGGTTTTAGGAGAGATGGAATATCAAGGATTAACTGTAGATTTAGATGAATTAGAGATTCAAGGTAAAGATTTAAAGGAAAGAATCAAGAGAATTGAATCCGAGATTCATGAACTTGCTGGAGAAGAGTTTAACGTGAGTTCTCCAAAACAAATGGGAGATATCCTATTTGAAAAATTAAATCTTCCTTACGGTAAAAAAACGAAAACAGGTTACTCTACCAATGTTGAAGTTTTAGAAGAACTTAAAAAACACCATCCAATCATTGAAAAGATCATGGAATATAGACAGCTTACAAAGCTTCATTCGACCTATATCGAAGGAGTGAAACAAAATCTATTTGATGACAATAAAGTCCACACCATCTATATGCAAGCTCTAACAACGACTGGCAGATTATCATCCCTTGACCCTAATCTTCAAAATATCCCAATTCGCACAGAAGAAGGCAGAAAGATTAGAAAGCTATTTATACCCAAGGATGGTCATTATCTATTAGGTGCTGACTACTCTCAAATTGAGCTTCGTGTACTTGCAGATATGGCTGATGTTCAATCCTTAATTGAAGCATTCAATCAGCATGTAGATATTCATACTAAAACAGCTCAAGATGTATTTCACGTAACAGAGGTAACCTCCGATCAAAGAAGAGCAGCAAAAGCTGTAAACTTCGGAATCATTTATGGCATTGGTGCTTGGAGTCTCTCTGAAGACATCAAGGTTAGCCCTAAGGAGGCTCAAGCGTTTATTGACAGGTATTTATCCATCTATCCTGAAATCAAGGCTTACATGGAAGATATCGTGAAATTCGCGAAGGAAAATGATTATGTAGAAACCATTATGAAAAGAAGAAGATATATCCCTGAGCTAAAGTCTCCTGTGTATACCCAAAGACTTTTTGGTGAAAGAACTGCGCTAAACGCTCCTATTCAAGGAAGTGCTGCAGATATCTTAAAAAAAGCGATGGTTGATTTATATCACTACTTAAAGAAAAACAAAAAGAAATCTAAAATACTACTTCAGGTACACGATGAACTGATCCTAGAAGTTCCAGAATCTGAATTAGAAGAAATGAAGAAGGTAGTACCTTTGATGATGTCAAATGCAATGAAGCTTAAGGTTGAACTAGAGACTTCATGTGACGTCGGGAAGAATTGGTATGAACTGAAATAGGAGTTGATGATATGCCTGAGCTTCCAGAGGTTGAAACGGTAAGAAGAACACTCGAACTAGCAATTCAAAATGAGAAAATCATCGAAGTTAAGGATTACTATTCAAAAATCATCACCAATGATGTAGAGGATTTCAAGAAAAGAATTCAATATCAAAGGATCAATCGAATTGATCGAATGGGTAAATACTTAATTTTCATCCTAGATAGTGACGTGATGATTATTCATCTGCGTATGGAAGGCAAGTTCTTTATTAAAAGAGATGAACCGATTTTAAAGCATGAACATATTGTTTTTAGATTTGAATCAGGTAGAGAACTAAGATATCATGATATGAGAAAGTTCGGGACGATTACATTATTATCAAAGGATAATTATTTAGAAACTTATCCCTTGAATAAACTCGCACCTGAACCAAAAGATATAAACTTAAGTAAATTCTATGAAACGCTTCAGAAAAAAAGAATTGAAATTAAAGCTGTTTTACTGGATCAGCACATTTTAAGTGGCTTAGGAAATATCTATGTCGATGAGACGCTATTTTTAAGTAGGATTCATCCAACCAGATTGGCGAATACAATATCCATAGATGAAGCTAAACAAATCATAAAAAGTGCTATTGAAGTTCTAGATAAGGCAACAAAATTAGGTGGAACTACGATTCGTAGCTATACCTCAAGTCTTGGAGTGCATGGCCGTTTTCAAAATGAACTGAATGTTCATATGAGAAAGGACCTACCTTGCCCTATATGTCAAACAAAGATTATAAAAATGAAGGTCAAAGGACGTGGAACCTATGTCTGTCCAAGCTGTCAAGACTAATCCCATCTTAATTGGACTTACTGGAGGTATTGGAAGTGGGAAAACCACAGCATCCAATTATTTTCAGTCTTTAGGTATACCCGTGATTGATTCAGATTTAATCGTGAAAAGATTATGGAAAGAAAACCGTGAAATGGTCCAACAAATTGAGAAGACCTTTGGTTTTTCAATTCAAACAGAACTTGATAGAAAAAAACTTGCTAAAATTATATTTAGCGATCCTAAACAAAGAGAAGTCTTAAATCAAATCGTACATCCCTATGTCTTTCAAGAAGTAGAAAAGGAAAAAACTTTTTATACGGATAGGCAAAAGATTGTTATTGATATGCCACTTTTAATTGAAGTGGGGTATAACAAAAAAGTAGATTATGTTTTAGTGGTTCATGTCTCGGAAGATACTCAAAAATCTAGATTGATTCAAAGAGATCATCTTACAGAAATAGAAGCTACTAAAAGAATTCAAGCACAAATGCCTTTAGATGAAAAGAAAGCATACGCGGATGTAGTTTTAAATAATGAAACGACAATATGTGATCTACATCATCAAATTGATTCGTTTTTGAGAGGTTTAAAAGATGAAAAATAGTTCGACATTTCAAATTCAAAGTCAATCGGATTTAAGTGCAGCAGACTTCAAGGTGCTCGCTTTACTCTATCAACCCTTAATGGGACTAGAGGGACAAGCACTTTATACAACGTTTTATCAATTGATTAATAAAACGGGAAGAAACGCATACACACATCAAGAGCTTTTTGATTTAGTCAATATCAAGCAAGCTGATTTCTTGAAAATAAGAAATAAACTCGAAGCTCTAAATCTTTTAACAGTTTATCAAAAAGAAGAGTATTACCTCTATTTTATGAAAGCTCCACTCACTGCAAAACAGTTTTTAATGGATACAGTATTTGGAAGTTACTTACAGGCTGAAATCGGTGAAAAGAATACAAATCAACTTACAGAAATGTTTAGAATTGATATTCCATCTACAGAAGATTATGAAAATATCACAAAACCTTTTGATGCCCTATATGAATTTAAGAGCTTAAGCTTACTCAATGTCTCCTATCCTCTTCAGGGTAGAGTGTCCAATGGTGGATCTCATATCATGCATCAATTCAATTACGAATCCTTCGTAGAGAATTTATCAGAAAGACTCAAAAACTCTCAGCTCTTAACGGATAAATTCAGAGAGCAAATCAATAAGATCTCATTTGTTTATCAATTTGATGTTTCAGATATGATTGCAGTTTATGAATCTGCAGCTAAAAATAGACAAGTGATTAATTTCGCGAATTTAAACTTAAAGGCGAAACAATATTATGAACAAAAACATCAACTTTTAACCATTAAGAAAAAGGATTTACCAACACCTAGCTTAGTTGAGCAAGCATCACCTCGGGTCATCATCCAGAAGTATGCGAAAACCGATCAACAAGGGATTGCGTTATCTGTAGCAACTCAGCTACTCGAAACCAATAGTGTAGAACCAGGAATTATCAATGTCATTCTAATGCTTGTTTTAAAGCATAAGGATGGTGTATTACCCAATATCAACTACATGGAGACTGTGCTTCATGATTGGTTAAATAAAGGTGTAAGGACTACGGAAGATGCGATTAACTATTCCGCAAGTCTAGAAACACAGTATCAAGAAAAAGCAGCTCAAAGCAAGAATAAACGTACAGCATATGAACCCGACTGGTTAGAGGATTATATTGCTGAGATTGCTAAACTGGAGGGCTAATATGAATTTAGATGAAATGAAAAAAGCAATTTTAAAAGATCCTGAAACCAT
>JAHIRQ010000172.1 GCA_018818645.1 Bacillota bacterium | reverse complement strand
TCACTGTATCTGTGGACATGAGATGGATAGAGACCTAAATGCAGCAATTAACATTGGTGTTCAAGGTTTAATCAAATATGTAACCAAAGCGTATGGAACAGACGCAATAGCTTGGTAAATTAATAGACACTAGTCTGTTTTACCCAAGAAGCCTCCACTTCTAATGATTTTTCATTAAGTGGTGGGAGTAGTTCACACGAATCTAAATTGGTTTGGAGTGCTTCATCGAAACCAATCACCTGACATTCCAAACGATTTGCCATTGCATTTGCAAGTTTCATCGTATTTTGGTTATAGAGAGATTCACAGATAATTAATAGTTTTTCATTCATAATATTCCTTCTTTCTTATTCCATGCTTTGATTGTATTCAATTTAAACACAAAAAAAACCTAACTAGAGATAGGTTTCAAGTTAGGTTAATCTAAAAGTTTTAAGGTTTTTGCTTTATCAATGGCTTGCAATCGATTCTTAACTTCTAATTTTGATAGGATGTGATTGATATGCCACTTAACAGTTCCTTCGCTAATGAATATAGTTTTACCGATTTCATCGTTGTTTTTCCCTTGATTGATAAGAGCTAATATCTCAAGTTCACGTTGTGTTAAGAGGTTGGTATAATCCACGACTTTAGCTGTTGTAATAATCCTTTTATCTATTTTAGAAATCAGTGGAAAGCAATGATAATCATAAAGATAGAAAGGGGCTTTCACGTTTTTTTGATGGTATAGTTCAATTGCTTCTTCAATTAATAATTTAGCAGCAACATAATCGTTTTGAATATAGTAATGCTCTGCCAATTGAAGTAGACAAGTTTGAAGACTGACAATATCTCCTGAATAACGATAACCATCCATGAGTTGAACCATTTTTTCTACGAAGTTTATATTGGATAATTGATGATTGCTTAGGTATGCGATGGTTTCCATAACAAGCGGTCTAACATTGTCTCTATCTAAGAAGATTTGCTCCATCCTTTCAATTTCAACACTTTTTTCCGGGTGATTGGAGACGATTTTCCCATATCCTATGACTGTTTGCATGGATTCAATATGCATATGTTCAAACAGATGACATGTTTTATCAAGGAAATTGCCAAGTTTCTTAAAATCTTTCAATAATAAATATGTTTTAATTAGATATATTTCTAAACTGCCATGCATATGGACAAGCTCCATTTGATCGATAGCACGCTCTGCTCGATTCAACCACTCCATAGCGAGAGCAGGTTTATTTGTAATCATATAGACAGAGCCCATTGGAAGACCTAATACTTCCCAGTAGACTTTATCATCGGATTGAAACTCTGATGTTAACATTAAAATGTGTTGAGCTTTTTCAATAACCTTTGAGAACTCACCAAGTCTCATATAGTCAGTTAATGAATTTGATATTGCAACAGATGCTTGAAAATATAATTGTTCTCTAAAAAAGATTTCAAATGCTTTTTCAAAGTATTCAGCAGCTTTTCTAATCTCCCCTTTTAGAAAAATGAGGTTCGCGTGTATAGCGAGCGCGTTTCCTTTATAGAAAGAATTATCATTTTCAACATATTGAAGAGATTCTAGACTATATTTATATCTCTCTTCTAAAGTCCCGAACAATTTAGAAATTGACTTTAGATCTAGATATAAGGCTTTCATGACATCTTCAAGTTCATCAAAGTGAATTGACATGACATGCATATAATGTGACATAAAGTCCCCACTTAGGAAAGCTAGCCATGCAAGCACCAATTTACTCTCATTAGACTTTAATGCGAAAGGCTTTAAGCTCTTATAGTACTTTGTTAAATATGGAGAATCAAAAAAATGAACCACGTTCTTTTTTACAAATGGTTCGATTTGATTTAAGTCTTTAGTTTCTAAGATTTCATCTAAAAACTGCTTAAATCGTTTCATATGTTCCCCTTTTAGACTTTAGATTCATTATATCATAAATTTATTTGATGAAAAAATGTTTTTAATGAAACAAAATATAGGATGCAGAAGTTATAATAAAAAGCCCTTTTCAAGGCTTTATACTGTTTTTTTTGATCTGGACTTTATCCTTTTCTTTGGTTCTTCATTCTTTATTTCAATTTTTATAATTTCTTTTTCTTTATCTTTTTCTTCGTTCTTCTGCTTTTCATCCAATTCCCCAAAATATTCTATAAATGCACGAATCGTTCCTGCAAGTGGTACTGCAAGTAAGACACCTACAAATCCGAAGACACCACCAAAGAATATTAAACTTGATAATACAGCAAGTGGATGAATATGCACTTCACGACCAATCACTGTCGGTTGAATGATGCTCATTTCAAGACCTTGCTCAACAAAATGGATAACCAATACAATCAGCATAGCAATCAAATAAAGATTACCAACACCGGGATCTGATTGGAACTCTAGATGAAGAGTTAGTAAAAATATAACAGGAGCGAGTAAACCTAACCAAGCTCCTAAATATGGAACTAAATTGAATAATCCCATCAGGATTGCGAACATAATTGCATGTTGAATGTTAAATCCATCCACGAAAAAGGATAGAATACCTAATGTAATAGCGAAATAGATGAAAATAATCATCATCATGATGCCTTGTCCCTTGAAATATCTTCGAATTACCAAATCACTTCGTTTTCCTAGTTCTACAACGTGTGGTCGAATGCTTTTAGGAGCTATCTTAGATATGCTAGTGAAGATTAGTGTTTTTTCTTTTATTAGATAATACATAAATACTGGAGTTAATGCTAATACAACAATGACTGAAATAATACTAGATGCAATCCCAGTCAATGCAAGTAAGACTGAACCTAATAATGCAAGCACTCTTTCAATTGAAGCTCCATTACTAGAAATATCATCAATGATAATTGAAATCTCATTATTCATTAAATAGTTATTGATCATATCCATAATTTCAGTTAGTAAAGATTGAACAGATGTATTGTTCACCAAATTGACTAAACTAGATAAGATTGTACTCAGTTGAGAGAATATAAAGGATACTGAAATAGCTAGTAAACCTAAAATAAAGAAAATGCCAAGTAATATTGCAATGATAATACTGAGTGTACGATTGATTTTAAGCTTTTCATGAAACCATATCGAAATTGGTCCAATAATAAAGCTTAAAAAGAATGCAATGACGAATGGAATAAGTACTGCGCTAATCGCACCAAACACTCGAATGAGTATAGTTGACGAAATCAATCCTAAAAAATAGAGCCCAATCAATGTTATCGTAGCTATGGATACAATGAGTAAATAGGTGACTAGTTTTTCTCTTGTAAATAAGTTCTTTTTCATATGCACACCCCAGATTCATGAATATCTATATTATAACATGATGTCTTATGCTATTTAACTACTTTATATAGTACAAACTCGATAATCACACCATAAGCAATACCAGCAAGGAAGCCAACTAAATCATTAAACTCTGTTGCACTATAAAAAGCAAGTGAAACTAAAGCTCCGACTATCGCTCCTCTGAGTAATAGAACTCTGAGTTTATAATTACTTGCAAATAAACCGATGACTAAACCCATGATGACTCTATTGTACCAAAATGAAAATAAGTAAGCTGCAGACAGTGTAGCTCCAAATCTCACTTGTGCCCCAATAATACAAAACACACCTAAAATAGCTCCTGTAGTCAATCCAATGATTAATCTTTTACTCATTATCAATCCACTCCTTTTGATTAACTCTATTTTACTACGATATGGAAAGATTTCGGTTTTTTTCACATCATCCTGATTCTTCCTATATATGCCTAATTAGTGTTACAATAAATATATAAGTTTATTTCAGCTGAGGAGTGATCGAAATTGAGCGCACATACAAAACCAAAAAAAGATTTTCTATCTGATAAATATCCTGATGAAAAAGGGCTATCCAATCAAGAAATTTTAGAAAGTCTTCAAAAGTACGGAAAAAATGAATTGATGGCAACAAAGGGTAAATCTATCTTTCGAATGATATTCGAAGAATTAAAGCAGTTCTTAAATATTCTTTTAATCCTTGCAGGTATTATAAGTATTGTAGCAAGCGGCCATATCACAGATGGTATTTTTATTTTTGTAATTGTCATTTTAAACACAACATTAAGTATTGTTCAAGCTAGAAAAGCGAACAATGCTGTTGAAGCACTTAAATCCTTGAGTAGACCGCATGCAAAAGTCTGGAGAAATAATAAACTCATTACTCTTGAGATTACAGAACTGGTTGTAGGTGATCTAGTTGTATTAGAAGCAGGAGACTATGTCCCTGCTGATTTAAGACTTGTAGAGACCATCAATTTAAAGATTGATGAATCTACTTTAACAGGTGAATCAGTAGCAGTATTAAAAGACTCAGATCAAGTATTACCTATGAACAAATCCATTGGTGATAAAGTCAATATGGCATTTTCTTCTACTGTCGTCAATTATGGTAGAGGTCTAGGTGTTGTAACCTCTGTTGGTATGCAAACTGAAATTGGAAAGATTGCTACCATGCTAAATGAAGTCGATGACACACTCACCCCACTACAAATCAAAATTGATAAATTAGGAAAAATGCTAGGTATTGTTTCTATCATCGTCGTTGCGCTCATATTTGTCGTTGGTTTACTCTACCAATTTGACCCCCTAGACCTCTTTATCATCAGTGTCAGCTTAGCAGTTGCTGCTATCCCAGAAGGTCTACCTACAGTCATTACCGTAGTCTTAGCACTCGGGATGAGAAAGATGGCGAGTAAGAAAGCAATCGTTAAAGCATTAGCAGCTGTTGAAACCTTAGGTAGTGTCACAGTCATATCCACAGATAAGACTGGAACACTCACTCAAAATAAAATGGTTGTAACCAAAATATATGATTTGAATCAAGTCGTGAATGTAACTGGTAATGGTTATTTATTTGATGGTGAAATTGAAGATAAGAATCAAACCATAGACTTGCTTACTGAAATTGGTGTCTTATGTAATGATTCTTCGATTGATAAAGAAAACTTGATTGGAGATCCTACTGAACTTGCCTTAGTAACTCTTGCCGAAAAGAATGGAATCCAGCATGAAGCGTTTAGAAAAAATCATCCTAGATTAGATGAATATCAATTCGATTCTGTTAGAAAATCAATGAGTACACTTCATCAATTTGACGATGGAAAAAGATTATTGACAAAAGGTGCAGTTGGTCAAGTCTTATCGATTTCAACACATTATATGAAAGATGGAAAAGTAACTCCAATCACTGATGAGTTCATCAAAGAAATCAATGATCAAAATGATGCACTCGCATCGAAAGCACTTCGAGTACTCGCTTTCGCAATGAAACCGATTAGTGATTATAAAAATATAATGAAAGAAGAAAAGGATATGGTCTTTGTAGGTTTAGTAGGAATCATTGATCCTCCTAGAGAGGAAGTAAAACCAGCAATTGCCTTATGTCATAAAGCTGGTATTCGCGTGGTGATGATTACCGGTGATCATAAGCTAACAGCATCTGCAATTGGTAAATCATTAGGTATTCTAAAACAAGGGGAAACTGCGTTAAGTGGCGAAGAACTTGATTCAATGTCTGACGATGATTTAAATCAAGCAGTCAAAAATACCTCGATATTTGCTAGAGTATCTCCAACACATAAAGTTAGAATCGTAAAAGCTTTTCAAGCCAATGGACAAATCACATCAATGACAGGTGATGGTGTCAATGATGCTCCAGCCTTAAAACAAGCAAACATTGGAGTTGCAATGGGTATAACAGGAACTGACGTTTCTAAAGAAGCTTCAGATATGATTTTGATGGATGATAATTTTACCACGATTGTTGATGCAATCGAGGAAGGTCGTGTCATCTATGCAAATATTAGAAAGTTTGTTGGATACTTAGTATCATGCAATGTTGGTGAAGTCTTATTAATCTTTATCGCCATGCTTCTTGGATGGGGTTCACCACTACTTGCAATTCAAATCCTTTGGATCAATTTAGTCACAGATAGCTTACCAGCCTTTGCGTTAGGACTCGAACCTAAAGAAACTGATGTGATGAGTCAACCCCCTAATGATCCGAACGCAACCATCGTTGATAAATTTATGAGTATCACAATTGGCTTTCAAAGTGTCTTTCTAGCTGCTGCTGTACTCCTTAGTTACTATATAGGAACCTATGTGATTACTGGTCATGAGATGCTTGGTGAAACCTTCGCATTCATCACCATTATCACTGGAGAACTACTCCGTACTTTCTCTGCTAGAAGTGAAACTAAATCTGTTTTCAAGATGAACCCATTTTCAAATAAATACGTCAATTATGCATTTCTAGCTGGATTCGGTTTACTCTTTGTTGTAGTATTCGTTCCTGGAGTTAATACTATCTTTAAGACCAATGTGAATTTGACAATGACACAGTTTGCTCTTGCGGTATCACTTGGAATTATTCCACTTTTAGGTGGAGAACTTGCTAAGTTATTTAAAAGGTTTAAATAAATGAATATAAAGAAAAAGGCCCAGTTGGGCCTTTTATTATGCACTTGCGTGGACTGTCTGATTTCTAACTGTAATGACACTATCGTATAAATGTTTATTCTCTTCGATGATGACATGACTTACATTAATAATCGTTACATCCTTTAAATTCACTAGTGATGTTTCTATTTCTTTGACTCTAGCTCGATCCAAACTGGCGAATGCTTCATCTAAGAAAATGATGTTTGCATTATTGATCAATCCTCTAGCAATTGCGATTCTACTCTTCTCTCCACCAGAGATATTTTTACCATTGTCTAGAATCATATAATCTAGACCTTCTGGATTGCTTTCAATAAAGTCTCTTAAACCAGCTTTATCAATTGCATTTTCTAGTTCTTGATCTGAATAGTCTTTATACAGTGTTAGATTGTTTCGAATCGTATCTTCAAACAAGAAAATATTTTGTTCGATATTTGCAATTCTTCCATAATAATCATTTTTCTTAACATCCTTTAAGGAAGAACCGTCGATAATAATTTCTCCATCATTTGGATTAAAGTACTTTCTTAGTAACCTCAAGACTGTAGATTTTCCACCACCGCTAGGTCCGATAATCAAATACTTCTTTCCTTTTTCAAACTTAAGGTTAATGTCTTTCAATACAGTGTGATCATCATAAGCAAATGTAACATTCTTAAATTCAATATTTTTCTTGAACTCACCAAATTCAACAGTTTCTATGTGTGTTTCTTTATTGGTCATTGTCTCATCGATTCTCTTAAAGATTGCTTTTACGGAAACAATCTTAGGAATAGATTCGGATACCACTTGAATTGGCCATATGAGTCGATCGATATTGGTAGCTACAACTGCAATACCAGCAAATGTAATGACTCCTTGAATTGCTAGATTGGATACAAAGAGCATTAATCCTAAGAAAATGAAATTGAAGTTTGCATTTTGTGCAGCAAATATAAATGACATAATTTTATCAATGACATACTTCTTCTGCTGAACACCTTCACTCTTTTCATAAAAGTTTTTTCTAACTCTGTCTTCTAAACCATTATTCTTAATGATGTTGAATGCCGATAAAACTTCTTTAACAAATCCACTATATCCGCTAAACAGTACACTTCTTTCCTTATTATGCTTTTGTATAGGCTTTGTTACAATACTCGATAATAAACCGTTAATCACAATAATACCTAAACCAACAAATAGAATGATTGGACTAATTTTTGCGAATATAATGATACCAGTAGCAAATCCTATTGCTGATTCAGTTAAGCCAGTAATACTTTGGAAATAATCTGTTTCAATCAAATTGAAATCATTGGTAAGGGCAGATACATAAGCTGAGTTGTTTTCCTTTTGAAATTCATTGATATTCTTCCCAAAGACTAGCTTCATATAATCCGTCTTCATTGAAGTCATTGCGTCCTTTAGAAAATAACTCCTAGCATACGCATTAAACATTGAGGATGGGAAAATCAGTAAAACATAAATAATCATTGGAATGGTAGTTGGCCAAAATTGTTCCCAATCCTGTGCTATCGCAATATTAATCATATCTAGCATCGCAAAAGACAATTGATATGCAACAAATGCTCCAACCAAATTTCCGAATACAACTAAATAAAACTTTTTAAAATACTTGATTTTTCTTTTCATCTTAAACCCCCTCCTCAAAGTATTCACTTGCAGGATATTGGTTTAAGTAACCGTCTTTGATTTCTAAGACATAATCATAATGATTGGTAATACCTTCAAAATACTTATGACTAATCGCGATTACAGTTTGATCAAGACCTAATATCGTTTGTTCAATTGAACGACCTAATTCATCATTTAACGCAGATGTTGCTTCATCAACAAACAAAATATCAGACTTCTTGCATAATGCTCGTGCTATGGATAGTCTTTGGCGCTCTCCACCAGAAAGATTTTTCCCGTTTTCGCTAATCATAGTATCCAATTCATTTTCTTGTTCTTGAATCAACTCTTCAAGACCTGCCATTTTAGCAGCTTCAAAAACCCATTTTCGATCTAAATCTTTAAATAATGAAATATTTTCATAGAAGGTAGCTTCAAATAGGAATACATCTTGATAAACATAAGATACCTTATCATTAAAGCTGTTAAGTTTAATATTTCTTAAATCAATACCATCAATAGTAATATCTCCTTCATATTCGTCATACGCCATAGATAGTAGTTTAATGAGTGTTGATTTACCAGATCCACTAGGACCCTTAATTAAGTACTTTTTGCCTTTTTCAATCTTAAAATCTAAGGATTGAAAAATCACTTTCTGATCATATGCGAATTTTAGGTTCTTAACTTCAATTTCATGATTGAATTGAAAGGTATTTGGTCTACCATTTTTTTCTACTTCAATATGCTCAGGAACAGTAATCTTATCAAAGATTGCCTTTGATGACTTAATCGTATTGATAAGAGGTAGAATTGTAATCAATGGAAATAATGAGTTTGATGCTAAGGTAATGGTTAAAAATAACTCTCCATATCCTACACGTACTGAATCAGGACGATACATCAAAAAGATAATCAAACCAAACATAATCATTGTCCCTACAGCTTGATTCGAATTCTCTTGCAAAGCTCTAAACAAATTGAATTTCAATTTACCATTTTCGAGTGACTTAATTTGTTTCTTATTCTTGACTAAAAACTTATCTTCTATATTATTTAGTTTTAGTATTTCAAGTCCATTAAATGTATTGGAAGCTTCTACAGTAAACTTTTCATTTTCCGTGGAAACCGCTTCTTGAAGCCTTACTGTTTTCTTCTCATAGAGTTTACTAATCCCTAAGAGTATCCATGAGATAACAAAGATAATAACTCCTATTTGCCAGTTTACAACAAAGAGTACTGCCATGGTTACGATATAATATCCAAACCTGAAGATGACGTTGATTAATGCCATGAAAAAGTTACTTTCAAAGGTATTAATATCATTCATTAAATTAGATATGTAGACATCTCTTGATTTCTTTGAAAAGTTACGATAACTCATATTTAAGATTTTATCAAACGCACGTACACGAATCTTTAATAAGATATCTCGCATAAAGGCGATACGCATCATCCGGGATGTGATAAAAAATACTGAGCTTAATATTAGAAATCCGATAACTACATAAATGGTTAACCGAAAGAATTCCGGTGTTTGTCTTTCAACTGTTTCAACGACCATGGCTAGCGTGAACATTTGCATCAACTGTGTAACCACAGGGATAAAGCACGCTAGGACATAGATTGTAAACATTTTTTTATTTTCTAAAAGCATTTCTTTCATAAATTTATACTCCTACATGCATTTGATCTTCTTTTGAATCACTTGAAGAAAATGCTTTCTAGGTTGTTAGTTTTTTAGTTCTTAATAACAACTTTACCTGATATGGATGAACTCTTAATAATATCTACTTTCTTATCTGCTTGATTATGAATGACTATATCACCGCTCACTGATTTCATAGATAATTTTTCTGGATAAAATTCAGTTCCTTTTAAATCACCACTAACCGAACTGACTTCACAAACTTCACATGATGAGTTTTCCACTTTAACATCACCACTAACAGTACTTAATTTAATATTTCCAGATATCTCAACTTGTTTCATAAACAAATCGCCACTCACTTGAGATGAAGTAAGCGATTCAATTTGAGAAGAATTCACATGGATATCACCTGAAACAGTATTCCATTTTGTAGTTCCCAATTTCACATTTTCTAATATAACATCGCCACTTGTAGTAGATACTGTAAGTTTTTTTGCATCTAAGTTTAATACTTTAGCATCTGAACTTACTCCCTTAAGAGAAAATTCGTTGATTTCTACATTTTTTGGAACTTCGATAATTAAGTTCATGTCATCAGAAACATTTCTCATAAAGAGAAATCCTATTTTCTTAGGTGCTGCAATTCTGAAAACATTGCCGTGATAAGAGATGTCATAATCTTCAATTTTTGATTTACCTTTATAGTAAACCTTGATCGAATCATCATCTGAAACTTGATATATGATGTTTTCAGAAACCAATGAACTTTCAATATTCAACTCTTCTGTTTCAACCAAATATGTCTTATATAATTTGTAATCATCAAATTTTGTTTGTTCGGCTTCAGTTCTTTCACCACTATCAGATAATTCATCAGCAAGTGCCTTTGGATCTCCAAATCTTGAATTCAATTCTTCTTCAGATAAACCTTGAGCTAAAGCACTTTGAATCATCTCTTCATGATCAGCCAAAATCTCATCAATATCTTTACTATTCAGATTTCTCTTTTGAAGTTCTTTCTTTAAATCTTCTAAAAATTTCTTCATTCTTTTTTCCTCCTTGGTTTATGACGTGATAGACGCCACCAATAAATTCATCCCATTCTTCTCTTAATTGTAGATAATAGACGAATCCCTTCTCAGTCATTTGATAGTA
>JAHIRQ010000171.1 GCA_018818645.1 Bacillota bacterium | reverse complement strand
CCTGAAAGTCTGTATTTCTTCACAGTATCGAGTCTGTCTCGGTCTGTATAATGTTTTCCCATGTGTATTTTCCTCGTTTCATGACCTTAGGATATAAAAAAACACCCTAAATGACTAGAGTGTTAATATTTGACCTTTACTCAAATTCAAGAAAAACAGTGGAAATCACATATTTTTCAACAAAAAAAGGCTTGATACTAGGGCGAATTACTAATTCGCTTATGTATCAAACCTATGCTCTGCTAATGGTGCCATAGGAGCACAAATAAACTCGCACTTTTTAGCGAAAACACTTAAAAGTGTTCTTTTGTCCATCAACATACCCTTTGGAGGACACAGTGGGAAAGTGTAGGACAATGAAAGAAAAGTGTTCTTTTGTCCACCAACATACCCTTTGGAGGACATAGTGGGAAAGTGTAGCCCATTATTATCAGTTTACTAAAATCTTCTAATTGAAGATTATCGTATAATTGTCAATCACAAACTTCTGTTCTGCAAAATTTAACTGTGTGTTTTTCATCTCAGTCCTTAACTCGTTTTGGTACCTGACGATAGCAGTTAACTTGTCATTAACAGAATTATCATCAACAAATTTCTTAATTAGTTTAATTCTAGAAAAACTTAGCCAACAAGCTCTCGAATCATATTCAATATCAGTTGTAAATTCATTTGCATACATTCCTATTACAAATAAATACTTACTGCAATGTTGTAAATCGGATTTTTTTATTCCAAATGTTTTAGACAAATACTCTACATTTGAATTGTCTATTATACCGCTTACTCGCTCAACCCATGTATTTCCTTCGTTTATATAGTTCTTCATTTTGCTCTTTCTTGCTCTCATGGAGTTGCTAAATTCTTCATTCCATTTCAATTGAAACAGTGCTAACACTTTATGTTTTTTGTCAAAAATTAATGCATCAATATCGGTAATTATCATGGTGTTCTTACTTATTTTTATTGGTTGGTTTATCTTCATAAATTGGGTATCGTTAAAAATATCATATAGTTTATCTCTAAATATTTTCTCACGCATTAATATTGCTTTACTCCAATCTTTAGTGCATCTTGATTGAAGCATTTGAAAGAGTGAGGGAAAAGGGTTTGTAAGTATTGATGAAGCAGTCACCAAAACAAAATCATCGGAGACTTTAAGAAGAATTGGATACTTCAAAGGTTCAGTAAAATTATTATCCTCTGCCAAATCTACTAATAATATTCGCATGAATTGATCCACTTTATTAGCATCTATATCAAATGCTAAATTTATGTTTTTAATCAAAGTAATTATTTGTACACTAAGTGGTAGCAAATCAACTAAATGTAAATTAGGGTACTTTCGCTTAGAAACATAGGCATAATTTATGTTTCGAAAGCACATCATAACAATAACTGTTAGAACTTCCTTTATTTCTTTAAATGTAATTCCATCAAAAATGGTATCATCACTAAAAAACGATGTTTCATCAAATGAATCAACATATTGGTTTGCTCGTTCTAAGAAATACTCATCTATATCATCATTTGGTGAATACTGGATCCAGTGCTGATCAAACTTATGTACAACGATACTCATTTGTTCTAGTAATAATTGACTTTGTGTTAGTATTTCAAAAGCAGGTTTTATATATTCTAAGGCATCCCAAACATCAAATATTTCATAAAAAATATCATATTTTCTTTTGCAAAAAAATGTGTTAATATCTGTTTTTAATATATCAATTTGACCGTCATTATAAATGTCTATTATTCTATCTATCATTTTGGAAGTGTTAAACTCAAATATATAATCGAAAACTGTCTTTGGGTAATGTTTGTCTCTGTGAACTAAAGGTAATCCGTGACCATAAGTTATTAATCCCTTCATTGAATACAATATAGCAGGATAAGAAGTTATATCATTCTCAAGTATTTGATAGCTTGTCTTATCCTTTTCAGCGAAAACTTTAACAAAATGGAAGTCCATTATATTTTGTACTAATATATGCAAAAAGGGGAATCTATTTTTTTCTAGCCTATCTTTTACTCTTTTTGATAATTCACATAGTTCATCTTTTGCAGAGTTGTCACTGTTCAAAAAATTATCCCTCCTTTTATTAAAATAGTAAAAACCATTTTTTCATTCAAAAAAATAATAACTTCTACGTCGCCATGTACACTAATTATATCACTCAACACAATATACAGATAGATATATTAAAAAAAGACCTGTTGAGGTCTTTATAGATTAAGATTTGATTAAATTAATGGATAAAATTCAAATCAAACAGATATATTTTTTTATTAATAAATAGATATATTTTAAGTTTTTTATTGACAATCTTGTACTCTTGTGATAAAAATAAATCATATAAATAACGTTTTGGGGGTTTCACACAGATTAATATGGTAATGATAACTGTAGTGTTGTTATTATTTCATATAATTCAAGTGGAAGGAGGGGAGAGACATGAAGGGAATACCTTTATTGTTGCAAAAGTTTAAGTCAGCTGTGAGAGATAATCAGCTAGTTTTGGCATGTAATTATGCTGGTTGTGGATCTGCTGATAGTTGGCCAAAGGTAATAGCATAAAAATACGGAAGAAAGAAACTGTGTTTCTTTCTTCCAATACTCTTAAGGAGGATTTACGTTAATGGAATACCACGTTTTTCAAAATTCAAAAGATTACTACTTATACATTACTGACATTAAACAGTTGTTTTTGATTCCCGCAGACGAATACAATATATTCAAAACTAATATTGACTCCAAAGCAATGGAATCTCTCTTAGTGAAGTATAAACAAGTTTCAAATGAAGAAGATTTCTATGAACTAACAAATCCAAAAAACTATAGATATGGTTTATTTTTATGTGTCGCTAATACATGTAACCTTAGATGTTCTTATTGTTTTGCTCATCAAGGAGATTATGGAAAAAGCAAAGGTTTAATGGATATCGATACTGCTAAGAAATCAATTGATTTTTATATGGAACAGGTTCCTGAAAATTGTGATGCATATATTATTTTCTTCGGTGGAGAACCTATGCTGTCATACGATATAATAGAAAAAGTTTGTTCATATGTGAAGGCAACATATTCAAGAAAAAAGTTCAAATTTCACATTGTTACTAATGGTACCCTCTTTAAAAAAAATGTTATAGATTTTTTTAAAGAAAACGATTTTGGTGTGGCTGTAAGTATCGATGGAGGAAAATCCATTCAAGATACTCAAAGACCAATGGCGTCTGGAAAAAGTTCTTATGATGCTATAAAATCTAATTTATCATATTTGTTAGAGAATATACCTAATGTCCATGCAAGAGGAACTTATACCGATTTTAACTACTCACTAGTAACTTTATATAAAGACTTGTTAAATTTAGGGTTTAAAGAAGTTAATATTCCACCTGATATACTTAATCCTATTAGTAATGTTAATTTTGACAAAGTATTAAAACAGTTAGATTACTTATACTTGTTTGTTTTAGAGTATTCTATTGATCATGAGGATTTTCCCTTTGGACTTTTTATTGAACATATTCGTCGTTTGTTCATTCCAAAGATTAACAGTTCTTTTGGTTGCGGAATTGGTGAATCAACATTTTCTGTTGATATACATGGAGATGTGTACCCATGTCATAGATTTTCTTCAATCGAAGAATCAAAAATCGGTAATGTTTTTCACACAGTGCGTGTCGTAAAAGAGTCTGAATACTCCAACAAATGCAAATCTTGCTGGAATAGATATACTTGCTCACATGGATGTAAATATAATGATATAATGTTAAGTGAAAATACAGTTGAAAAAAACCAGTATTGGTGCATGTACTCACAAAAAATGACAGAATTATCTTTAGCGTTATGTGCAAATCTAAACGAAAATACTATTGCGAAAATTCTTTGTGTTGGTGAGGAGTCGTATAAAACATTATGACAAAAAAACTACTACAATTTTTTACATTTGTTAAATCAAAACTAAATCACAAAACTCGACTTTCACTGATTGTTATTTCGCTAATTAGCCTTATTTTAAGTGTCATTTCTTTTGCTTTGCCTTTACTACAAAAAAATCTAATAGATAATATATTAACATTGAATAATGTATATATCCTATATTACTTTATACTTGCGGTTTTGTTTGTGGCTTTGACAGTTATAATTTCTATAATATCTAATTCTTATTTTATGAATACAAAGAGGATATTAGAGGACGAACTATTATCATCAATTTCAAAGAAAGACTCCAGTATTCTTAAATCAAGAGGATCTGGTGCTTTTATGGTCAGTATGTTTGGAGATACTGAGCAATTAGCAACAATCATGTCTATTAATTACTTTAATACTATATTTATCTCATTAGCCGCAATTGCTACACTTATTATATCTTTAAAATGGACAATGACTTTCGGTGTAATTGTAATTGTGTCGTATATTGTTATTTTTGCGATTATTCATATAACCAATAAAAAATACGAGAAGAATTTTAATCATGCACGTGAAGTAGTTTATGAGGTTAATCCAAAAGTATTAGAATATATAGAGAATCGTCGTTCAATAATGGGTTATTCTAGCGTGCAAGAACATGAGACAAATATTAGGAAACGACTGTATAATAGAGATGGTTTTTTTAAAAAAGCGTTTGCTTATAGTGCTATTGGGAAAAATTCTATTACTGCAATTAAGAGTTTTGCAATCACAATTTTCTTTTTGGTTGCAGTAATTGAAATCAACAATGGATCACTGCTTATCTCAGAATTTCTAGCTCTATTAATGTATTTCCAAATAGTTTTTATACCACTATCATCAATTCAGGAACTATTAGAAAATATTAAAGCCTTTAATGTTTTTAAAAATAGAATAGATGAATCACTTGATATTCACCCAAAACATTGTTTACCAATTAACCATACGTTTGAAGTCTCAAACTGCACGATTTCTCATACTAAAAAGGACTTAATCAAGAATTTTTCTTTATCTCTAAACAAAAAATACGGTTTGGTTGGATTATCTGGCGAAGGAAAATCTTCAATAATCAAGTTATTTCTTGGTGAAAATGTGCCTGAAACTGGTTTTGTTAAGTTGGGGACTATTGACTTAACTAATATACCACGACCTTTAGTATTTTCATCTATCAGGTATTATGGGCAAGAACAAGAAATATTTGATGCAAATTTAGATTTCAACATAACCTTGGGTAAAAAACCAGTCTCACATAGCGTTTATGAGGATTTGATAGAATCTCTTAGTATTGAGCTTTTAATAATTTTCAATAAAATAGCAAACAAACTATATTCAAACATCAATAATACAGAACTAACGATACTAGGAAAAATTTACAATGTAGAACCATCTGAGTTCATTAAGTATAATTTATATGAGAAAATCTCTAATTTTTTCATTGAAGTCGACACTAAAGCGCTTGCTTTTCATATGAGTAAGCTTATTATCTCGAGAGAATATTTTTTAATTGAGAAGTATAATAATTTAGTATCGGATTTTAAATTAGTTGAATTGAATAATCGAAATCTCGGACAAAGAGGTGATAAAATATCTGGTGGAGAGAAGAATCGTATTGCACTATGTAGATTTTTGTTACCAGAAAGTGAGTTCCCTTTCATACTGGATGAACCTTTGACTAGTGTGGATGCATATTTAGAAAAAACTTGTCTTGAATCAATGAAAAAATACTTACATTCTTCAAATGGTATAATAATTTCTCATAAACTAAATATTACAAAATATATGTCAGATGAACTTTTGGTTCTAAATGAAGGTATACTAATGGAACAGGGATCTCATGATGATTTGATTAAAACTGAAGGGTTCTATTCAAAACTTTATCAAGCATACAAGGAATCAAATTAATCTAGATTAAATTGTTATGAATAACAACAGTATTGATTATAGGTATAGAAAAAAATGAAGTGTTTAGAACATCTGATGGAATCTTAAATAAACTTCAAATGACAAAACTTTTATAAAATGATAAAACTTCTTATTCTATTCCAGTCTAAAAAAAATAATGGCTAAACGGACAGGTTCAATAATTAGTCCGTTTTTTTTATTTGCTCTTTATCTGGCTTATTGTTGCCTCTATTTGATTAATAATATATGCATTCAAATCAACATAGTTGTTAACTATAAACTCTTTTGCTTCTATATTAAGTTCTTTTGTAACCTCTTGGCAAGGATTAGAGCGGTTTTCTGTGCTTCCTTATCGAATGTTCCACTCTTCTTTAAAGACTCTACATAGGTCTGAAAAACAACCCTTACAGCACGTTCTACGCTTGATGTTATTGATGTCAATATTCTTCTTGCGTATTCATCTTTAATCTTACTATTGAGGTAGTGAATAAGTTTTGTCCCACCAAGTGTAACTAGTGGTAAGACCACTGTAGTAACAATAATTCCGATAATTGATGTAACTATTTCGTTCATATGTTCCTGGTCTCCTTTGCTGGATTATGTCTTTTGAATAAGTTTTTAACATCACTTTCTAGGATTGCGACTCGTGTTTTTAAATCAGAAAACCTATTATCGACAATAGACAATATTCAAACAAAGGATATCAAAGATCTACTTCCTTACTCATCATAACTTGATAAGTCGCTTAGAAACACATAAAATCCGCCATTTTCCACCAGGTGAGATTTAAACTCCATATACAAAAACACCACCTAGAGCAATCTATTCTCTAAGTGGTTTTCTTTTGATACAGTGTTAATATTTGACGTTTAGGTTAGTTCGGAACCACATTACCCCCAAATTAAACATGTCACTTCCGAGAAAGCAAATTTGCTCTCGGTATGACTCGATAAACGAAAATGACCCTATTTCAAAAGAAATAAGGTCGCTTTTCATTAAAATATCGCTATTATCCCCTGGTTTCGGGGAGTAATCAAAGATAACTTTGGTGCGGACGATGAGATTTGAACTCACACGGCCTAACGCGGCCACATGCCCCTCAAACATGCGTGTCTACCATTCCACCACGTCCGCCATTAAAAAAGGTGCAAGCACCTTTTTAAGAGAGTTTTTTCTTATTCGACAGCGAAGATATAGGTGTAAATGTCTTGCTTACCTTCGATCGTTTCTACTTCAATGTCTGGGTTTAATTTCTTAGCATGAGCAACAATATTATCGAGCTCATCTTCATCTGCATCGTTACCATAGAAAATCGTTATAATTTCACGATCCATATCAACCATATCATTAAGTAATCCTAGTGCAGTATCTAATCTAGAAGGGGTGGATAGCTTGATTTCACCTTTAGTGATCCCTATGAAATCACCATTTTTAATGGAAACTCCATTCAATTCTGTATCTCTAACTGCATAAGTCACTTCACCTGAACGCATGTTGGATACTATCTCTGTCATCGATTCAAAGTTTTCATCTAATTCTTGTGTAGGATCAAATGCCATGAGTGATGAATATCCTTGAGCGATACTCTTTGTCTTTAGGACTCTAATGGAACGATCAGGACATAAGTCTAATGTTTGTTCTGCTGATAAAATGATATTTTTGTTATTTGGTAAGATAATGATATGTTCACAATTTAAGGATTCAATTGCTTTTACAAATGATTCTGTTGATGGATTCATCGTTTGACCACCATCAATAATCAAATCAACGCCTAATTCTTTAAATGCATCTTGAATACCAGTTCCAGAAGCAACTGCAATGATACCAAATTTAGCTTTTGGCTTCTTAGGCATCTTCAGTTGGTTTTCTTCTTGGTGTAATGGTGTATCTGCATTTTCCATGATGTTTGAATGTTGAATTCTCATGTTTTCAATTTTAATCGTTTGTAAATCTCCATACTTTTGAGCAAGTGTTAATGCAACACCTGGTTGATTGGTATGGACATGGACCTTCAGTAAATCATCATCAGTCACTACAACAAGTGAATCGCCCATTTGTGAAAGTGGGTCTTTCATAAAGTTTTCGTTGAACTTTTCAGGTTTATGTAGTTTGACAATAAATTCTGTACAGAATCCAAACTTAATATCAACAGCACCTAAATTTTCAGCACCATGATAATGTTCTTTCTTAGATGGTGTAAATGAAGCTTCAGATTCATTAAGCATCTGACCTTCTAATGCCATGACCCAGCCTTCGATAATTTTAATGAAACCAGCACCACCACTATCTACGACTCCAGCTTCTTTTAATACTGGAAGTAAATCTGGGGTTTTGATTAAAGTTTCTTTTGCTTGTTCTAAATATAATTTTAATACTTCTTCAACACTATTTAGACTGGATGATTCACGGAGTACTTTTTCAGCAGATTCTCTAACAACAGTAAGGATAGTTCCTTCAACAGGATCCATGACAGCACGATATGCCATTTGATATCCACCAACTAATGCTTGGATGAATTCTTGAACTGTTGCTGATCCATTATCAATTTTTGCTATTTCTGAATAAACTCCACGGAAAAATTGGGAAAGTATAACTCCAGAGTTACCTCTTGCTCCCATTAGTAGTCCACGTGATAAGATTTTTGAAATATCAACTATTGATTGTGAATCCAAACTGTTTACTTCTTTAATGCCTGCCATCATTGTCATTTGCATATTCGTACCGGTGTCTCCATCGGGTACTGGGAAAACGTTCAAATGATCAATTTCTTTGTGATTGTTTTTTAAGTTTACTGCTCCGTTAGTTACCATTTTCTTAAATAGAGTTCCACTGACTGTTTGATTCGCCATTAAATGATCCTCCTCATATTTGGGAAAAATGTTTTGTATGTAAATATAGATTAATATTATAGTTTAATTTAATTCAATTTTATACTTTTCTAGTATAGCATTTAAAATATCAAAAAGCAATGATTTTTATGCTGCTTCATATACATTCATATTATATCATATTACTGCTAAAAATAGTCAAATCATAGATAGTTCATCCATCTGAAGACGATTTAACAAATATTTAATTGATTATTGCTTTTCTGGTTGCTTTTTTAATTTTTTTATGTTAAATTAGGTTGTGCAGTTAGGAGTGAGAATATGGCTGAATGCTACGTAACAGGTAAAAAGACTATTTTTGGTAATAAACGCAGTCACGCGTTAAACGCGACTCGCCGTACATGGAAGAGCAATCTTCAGACAGTACGTATTAAGGACGAAAACGGGAATGTACTTAAGGTAAAAGTTTCTGCTCGTGCTTTAAAAAAGAACAATTTAGAACGCGTTTAAAAATAAAAAGGCCCAAGCCTTTTATTTTTTTTATTTAAATGCTTATTTCTTTGAAATAACAACAATCACTTTACCCTCTTTTACATCTATGAATCCTTTATCTTCAGCTAACTCATTACTGATGCATAATGGATCATAAGTGTTTAAGATATATTCAGTCAAATCGTACTTAAATCCAACTAAGGTTAATACTGCTTTTGGGTAAGCAAAGATTGAAACAAAATGGTTTTGAACTCCAAACTCATGTATACCTTTATCTAGAACATAAATCGTCGAATTTTCATCCTTAATAATCAAATCAGGAAACTCATTAAAAAACATCGTATGTACCATAAAATGCTCTATGCGTTCCCCACCAATCCCACCGATTAAGTATAGTTCATCTGGATTAATTTTCACGGCTTCTACTAATGCCTGATGGGTGTCTGTTACATCCTTAATAGGGTTGAGTCTAATCACGTTTAAATTGACAAGCATACCATGATTGGTTAAGCTATCAAAGTCCCCAACCGCGAGGTGAATGGGGATTCTTTGTTTATATAGAGAAAAAACTGCCTGATCCACTGCGATTATATAATCAGAGTCTTTTAGAGGCATGATTTCTTTGATATTTTTAGGAGTTGGATGTGTGACAACTAATACTCTCATCTTAAAGAATCAATTCCTTTCTTACGGTCTTCCATGTTAAATAAGTGACTACCAATAACAACGATATCGACTCCTACTTCTTTGCAAAGTAGAATGGTTTGATTATTGATACCACCATCAACTTCAATTGAGAATGTTAGACCATTTTCTTTTCTTAATTTGACCAATTCCTTCACTTTCTCAAGCATTTCAGACATAAAGGATTGCCCACCAAAGCCAGGTTCAACCGTCATAATCAATATCAACTTCACTTCATTTAGGTAAGGAATTAATGCACGAACTGGGGTTTTTGGTTTAATGGATAACCCAACCCCTATATTTTGTTTTTGAATTGCTTGTATTGTCTCTGAGACGTGGTTTGATTCTGTATGAATGGTAATATATTTCGTTTTAGGAAATGAAAATTTAGGGATCCATTGGAGTGGATCTGTTACCATTAAATGAATATCAAGTGGTAGATGTGTATTTTTCTCGATTTCCTTAGCAATTGCTGGTCCAAATGAGATATTTGGGACGAAATGACCATCCATAATATCTAAATGGATAAGATCAGCATTCGAAATAGAATCGAGTTCACTTCTTAAATTTGCAAAATCTGCAGTTAGTACTGAAGGTGCAATTTTCATTATGAAACCCTCCTAATATCTTTCTTTTTGATTTTTTACTTCCTCACAAAACTGAACATAATTATCATATCTAGATTGTAATATTTCTTTTGACTCTACGCCTTCCTTAACAGCACAAGAGGGCTCATTAAGATGCAAGCAACTCGAAGTAAATCTGCAGGATGGTGATAGAAATTCAAAATCAGGATAAAATGTTTTCATCTCATCGACATGAAAGATTACAAACTCTATTTTAGAGAACCCTGGAGTATCTACAATATATCCACCATTATAACTATATAATTCTGTATGTCTAGTCGTGTGTTTACCTCTTCCTAAAGCCTTAGATATCTCTTGAGTTTTTAGGTGTAGTTCAGGCATTAATGCGTTTAATAAAGTTGACTTCCCGACTCCTGTTTGTCCAGCAAGTACGGTTAATTTGCCTTTAAATATATGGGCAAGAACATCGATTCCAATACGCTGTTTGGAGTTGACATAAAAGACTTCATAACCCATTTTTTCGTAATACTTTAAGTCTTCTTTTAATCGATCGAGCGGTTCTTTTTCAATCAAGTCAATCTTAGAAATAATAATGACAGGAGTTAAATGCTCCTGATTCATAATGATTAAGAATTTATCTAAGAGATGAAAGCTGAATTCAGGATTTATAGCTGAAAAAACAAGGAGTACTTGATCAACATTACAGACATCAGGACGTGTCAAATCATTTTTTCTTGGTAGTATTTCTTGGATGATGATTTGATCCTCTGAATCATCATATAAGACATAATCTCCAACCTTCGGACTGATGGTTGTTATTTTTTGTTCGATTTTTGTCTTTTTAGTCAATTGCTTCGAAAAAGCTGAGTCTTCCGTTACTTTCATGTAACGCAGTTTGCCTCTAGCAGTAGCGATGACTTCTTCATGGGAATCTTGATCAATTAATGTGTACTGATTGGATATCATTTTTTTGATAAAGCCTTTTTTCAAATTTACCTCCTACAGGTGTTGACTTCTAAGCTGTCCGCAGGCAGCATTGATGTCATGGCCTTGTTCTTTTCTTAATGTAACTTGAATTTTATTCTTCATGAGTATATCATAAAATGCTACCATGGTTTCTGTTTTTGAACGCTTATATGGGGCCTCTAAGACCTCATTGTATGGGATTAAGTTCACATACACATTTAACCCTCTAAGCACCTTACAAAGCTCTATAGCGACCTCAGGAGTATCATTTAATCCATCGATTAGGATGTATTCAATCGTGACTCTGCGGTTAGCTACACTTAAATAATATTTAATCGCTCCAATCACTTCTTCGACTGGGTATGCTTGATTGATTTTCATGAGTTTAGTTCTAATCTCATTGTTTGGAGCATGCAAGCTAATTGCTAAATTCACTTGAAGACCCATTTGGGCATATTCTTTAATTTTAGGAACAATTCCTGAAGTAGATACAGTAATGTGTCTTGCACCTATGGCTAATCCTTTTGGGCTATTTATCGTTGATAAGAATTTGATCAAGTTTTGATAGTTATCGAGTGGTT
Organism: Bacillota bacterium; assembly: GCA_018818645.1. GTDB lineage: Bacteria > Bacillota_I > Bacilli_A > Acholeplasmatales > Acholeplasmataceae > Peloplasma. The sequence continues at coordinate 57,378 of JAHIRQ010000171.1, read as the reverse complement.
CACCAATACCCATTACAACCACATAAGAAATTCTTTCCTTCAATATCTTTTCTGTTTCAATGATTTGAGCAATGATTTCACCTGAAGTCAAATCTCTTTTCTTCTTGAGAAGACCTGATGCACAAAATGAGCAACCAATATTACATCCAACTTGTGTAGTTACACAAATTGAATTTCCATAATGATGTTTCATTAAAACCGATTCAATTAAATGTCCATCATGTAGACTATACAAAGCCTTGACAGTTCCATCTTGACTGATGTGTTTAAGGACAAGCTCTAAAGCTTCAATCTTAAAATTTTCTTCAAGAAGAGTAATGAGATCATCAGGAAGGTTATTCATTTCCTTGAAGCTCAGTACCTTTTGTTTATATAACCAATTCCATACTTGGTCAGCACGGTACTTTTTATGTCCGTGTTTATTTAGAAATTCAACTAACTCTTCTAGAGTCAGATCATAGATTAGCATATTATCACCTATATAGTATTATACACGAAAACAGTTAAAAACCATGAAAAAAACCTGACGAATCAGGTTTTTAGCTACGAATGACTGCCTTGTAAGTAAAACTCAGTCTACCTGTTATTTTTTTCATCAATTGGTCAACATCTTCAGCACTTAATGTCTTTTCAGAGTCATTAAAAACGAGATTGAATGCGATTGATTTTTTACCTTTTTCAATATGTGTCCCTTGATATACATCAAAGACATCGATTTGAACTAAATTCTTTTTGACAGTTTGCTTGATGATTGAAATCAACTCAGAGGCAGTAACCAATTCATCAACAACGATTGCTAAATCTCTAGTAATATTCGGATATTTAGTGGTTGGGGTATAACGTACTTGGACTGGGTTTTCGAGTAATGGAGTTAGATTGATTTCAAATATGACTGTAGCATCAATATTCAAGCGCTTGGCTTCATTTGGATGAAGTTCAGCAAGAATTCCAATTTCTAGGTTCTTATAGAATACACTAGCTTGACGATAAGGATGATATCCCTCAACCTTAGAGGTCTCTTTATATTCAAGTTCAATATCCAGTGGTAGAAATAAACTGTCGACAATACCCTTGACTGTGTAGTAGTCTGGTGTTAATGATTCCTTTTTCCAAGGGTTTTTATGCCAAGCACCAGACATTGCAAGACCTAAATGCATATGCTCTATATCCTGAGCAAAACAGTTTCCCATTTCGAAGACTGCAACAGAATCTAGCTGTCTAGATTGATTGTAGTTAATTGTTTCAAGTAAGCCATGAACTAAGCTTTGTCTTAAAGTTTTTTTATCTTCTGAAAGAGGCATTAAAATCGATACAGATTCACCCATTTTATTATAGCGATACACCTCACTTGGTGCGATTAATGAGTAAGTAATTACTTCATTTAATCCTAGGTTTGCTAAATGGTGTCTGAGTGCTCTTAATCTCTTTTGTTTAAAGGTTAGTTTTCCAGGTAATGGTTTATCGATGGATTTCATTGGTATTAAGTCTAGACCATAGATTCTAGCGATTTCTTCTAGGAAATCTGCATCAATTAATAAATCTCTGCGGTAGCTTGGTGCGGTGATTTCATACGAGTCACCCGTCGTAATAAAATTATAATTGTAATTATATGCATCAAAATATGATAATAAATCATTTTCTGGAATATCAACTCCAAGGGATTCATTAAAATAGTTTTTATTGACCTTAACTGCAGGATTTTTGATTTCATATTGAATCTTTGTAGCAACTCCTTTTGAGACTTTCGCATTTGCAAGTTCAACAAGAAGTTCAGTTGCTCTCTCTAGTCCCAAATAGACACGCTCTGGATCAATTCCTCTTTCAAAACGAATCGAGGAATCACTTCTAAGCCCCAGTCTCTTACTTGTTTTTAAAATATGCTTTGGATCAAAATATGCAGCTTCTAGAACAACTGAAGTGGTTTTTTCATCAATCATGGTGTTATATAATCCCATGACACCACCAACTGCAATCACTTCTTTGCCATTGGTAATCACTACATCTTCTTTGCTTAATTCTCGCTCTATTTCATCTAATGTAACGACTTTTTCTTTTGCTTTAGCATATCTAACCAAAATTTGGTTGGATCCAATCTTATTATAGTCAAACATATGGAGTGGTGTCCCATATTCAATTAGAACATAATTTGAGATATCAACAATATTATTGATTGGCTTAATATCAGATGCGATTAACGCACTCTTTAACCACCAAGGTGATTCCTTAACTTCTAGGCTTTCAAAGTGTCTTGCATAATATCTCGCACAGCCATCTGTTTTTATATCAACAGAGATTGGATTCGTTTTGCTCGATTCTTTGATTTTTATTGCAGGTATACTTACCTTTTGACCAGTCATTGACGCTACATCATAAGCAAATCCTAAATGAGACATTAAGTCTGCACGATTTGGAGTGAGACCTAAAGTCATCTTCCAACCATCTAAGGATAATGCATTGAGTCCTGATGAACCAATTTCTCTTGGTCCATCAAAATGATAAATTCCTTCTTTAAACTCAATTGGTGCATTTTTATCATCAATATCAAGCTCTTTTAGAGAACAAATCATTCCATTAGATGATTCCCCACGAATATTAGATGCTTTAATTTTAAAATCACCAGGAAGCACTGAACCAACTTGAGCAACGATAACATATTGTCCTGCTGCAACATTGGTTGCCCCACAAACAATTTGCTCGACTCGATCTCCTAAATCAACGGTCGTAACATGAAGGTGATCGGAGTTTGGATGGTCAACGCATGTTAAAACATGACCAACCACTAAATTGGTTGAGCTATTGAGTGGTCCAAAATCATCCACTTCGATAATCTTTTGATTGGTTAATTCTAAAATATTTTCTGGAATTGATATCCATTTTTTGAGCATGCTTTCTAGAATAATCATCGGTTGACCCCCTTGAATTGACTCAAGAATCTTAAGTCATTGGTATAGAAATGACGAATATCGTCAATGTTATATTTTAAAATTGCGATACGTTCAACACCGATACCAAATGCGAAGCCTTGGAATTGTTTTGGATCATATCCACCCATCTTCAAGACATTAGGATGTACTCTACCGGCACCTAGAATTTCAATAAACCCTAGTGTTCCATCCTTTTTGACATAGGAGACATCAACCTCTACTGATGGCTCAGTGAATGGAAAATAAGATGGTCTAAGACGGATAACTCTATCTTCTCCAAATAAATGTCTTACCATTTTAAGTAATGCATCCTTTAAGTTTGCAAAAGTGATTTGTTCATCAACGACTAATCCTTCGATTTGAGTAAATTGATGACTGTGTGTTGGATCATCATCATCTCTACGATAGACTTTTCCAGGACAGATGATTCTTAATGGTTTACCTTTTTTTTCTAGCATCGTTCTAGCTTGTACAGGTGAAGTATGTGTTCTAAGCAATGTGTTTTCATCGGTATAAAAGGAATCTTGCATCCCTCTTGCTGGGTGATCCTTAGCTAGATTCATCATTTCGAAATTATAATGATCATTTTCTAACTCTGGTCCTTCAGCAACATCATAACCCATACCGACAAATAAATCCTCAAGATCTTCAATGACTTGATGCAAAGGATGAATGCTACCTTGATAAAACTGATAACCCGGTAGGGTAACATCGATTTTCTCACTTGCAAGTACTTGAAGTAATTCGATATTTTCTAACTCTGTTTTCTTTTGATAAAGTGCGTTTTCAATCTCTGCTTTTGCATTGTTGACTTCAGCACCAAATAAAGGTCTTTCCTCTGGAGAAAGCTCTCTAAGCTTTCCCATCATCAGAGAAATAGATCCCTTCTTACTTAAATACTGAACGCGAATATCTTCAACCTCCTGCAAGGTTTTCGATACTTCAATTTCACTAAGTGCCTGTTTTTTTAATTCAATCAGTTCATTGATCATTTTTTCTTCTCCTTCAATAAAAAAATAAAAGTCCTTAACAAATGCTAAGGACGTAAGTTTACGCGGTACCACCTTAGTTCTAGAATATTTCTAGCCCTCAAAACCCTTAACGCAGGCAAGACGGATGTGATTAGCATCTCTTTGGGATGAATTCGTTAAAGTTCCTGGCATAGATTTCACCATCCTACGCTCTCTAAAACAGGGTTAACCTTAAGTACTACTTCCCATCAACGATTTTATATTTGATTATATCTTTAGTTTCTATTCCCCATAAGGATAACTAAAAATCTAAGTAATTCTAAATAAATCCAAACGATTGTTACCATAAGACCAACAGCAACTACCCATTCATAGTGTCTATCTGCTCCACTTTCAACGATCATTTCAGCACGATCAAAGTCAAGTGTTAACATGAGTGCTCCAAAGATAATAAATATTGCACTAATTCCTAGTAGCATTGGATCACTGAATGCAATAGCAACGCCAGCAAGACTCATAATAAATCCAATCACAATAAATAATAGGAATCCTAGAAGAACACCATACATGATTTTTCTAAATCGAGGAGTCACACGAATCGTTCTACTTGAGTAAAGGAATAACATCACAGTAAATATAGCTCCTGTAGCAACAACTGCTGCAAGTGCAACACCGGGTGCCATGGAATCAAAGATGATAGTGACTAGACCTAAAACTACCCCTTCAGCAAGTGCATATAATATCGCGAAAGGTGCTGCAATTCTTGGTACAAATGATGCAACCAGAACAGCAATCAATGCGATAAAGATAGATGCGATAAATAAAGGATACAATTGCTCAATTGGAAGATAAGCAAGTGCTAGATATCCACTTAAAACTGCAGTTAGTAATAGACCACCAGTCTTAATGACTATCCCTCTATAGGATGCAGCCTCAGTACTTGCATAAGCTTCACTTCTTTCAATCGATCTGAATACTGGATTTGAACTACGCATAAATGAACAACTCCTTTTTTCTAAAATACAATATTATTATATAATACTTTTCTTAAAGTGCAAACAAACCCGCATCAATTACATTATTTTCCGATTTTAAATCTTTAAAAGCTCCAAAAGATTCGAGTTTTTCAAATACTGTCTTATTAATTCTAGTTCTTTCCTTCACATCATCTCTAGATGTAAAGGGTTTGTCTAATCTCTTTTCAATAATATCATGGGCAACACTTTCACCTAATCCATCGATTGCAGAAAACGGCATTCTTAATCCCTTTTCTTCCATGGTGAATGTTGTTGCATCCGATTTATTAATATCGATGGGTAAAAATTGAAATCCACGCTTTGTCATTTCTAGCGCAACACCTAATGTAACAATTAAGTTTTCATCCTTAACCTTTAAATTATAACCTTCATTTAAGGTTACCAACTTATTTCTAATCGCATTTGCTCCAGCTATCATGACTTCATATTCGAATTGTACAGCTCTCTTAGAAAAGAATCCACTGTAGAATAGTAAAGGCTTATACACTTTAAACCAAGCGATTCTCATTGCCATGATGACATATGCAGTCGCATGAGCCTTAGGAAACATATACTTAATTTGACTTGCCGACCAAATGTACCAGTCAGGCACATTATTTCTTCTCATTTCTTGTTCATAATCTAACCAAGTTGCACGATCCTTACTTGGTTTACCTTTTCTCACAAACTCCATAATATCAAATGCTTTGAGTGGTTGAAGACCACGCTCAGTCAGTTGAACCATAATATCATCACGACACGCAATGATATCGTTAAAAGGAATTTTACCATATTCTGTATTACCAGAAACTAGTGCTTGTGCATTCTTAATCCAAACATCTGTTCCATGGGATAGCCCTGAAATTTTAACTAAACCAGCAAACGTTTTAGGCTTTGTATCGATGAGCATTTGTCTTGTAAATGGTGTCCCAAATTCTGGGATTGCATAGGATGCAACCTCACTCATAATTTCATGAGATTTGACATTAATGACATCTGTACCTGAAAATAGTTCATAAACCTTAGGATCATCTAGTGGAATATCTTGAGCACGTTCAAATGGAAACTCACTTGGATGCTCAAATACATAATCCATTAAGAATTTAATCATGGTTGGATCATCATGTCCAAGTATATCTAATTTTAATAAATTGGATTCAAATGAGTGATAATCAAAGTGTGTAGTCTTCCATTCCGAATTGACATCATCTGCTGGATATTGAATTGGTGTTACATCATAAATGGTCTTCGATTTAGGAACAACAACAATACCTCCTGGATGTTGACCTGTCGAACGCTTGACACCTTCGATTTTTTTAGCAAGTCTTTCCACTTGTGCACTTCTTGCTTGTATATTTTTATCTTCTAAATAGCCTTTGACATAACCATAGGCATTTCTTTCAGCAACAGTTGATATGGTTCCTGCTCTAAATGTATGGTCTTCACCAATAAGATCTTTGACATAGTTATGTGCAATCGATTGATAATCGCCTGAAAAGTTTAAATCGATATCAGGTACTTTATCTCCATCAAAGCCTAAGAAGGTTTCAAATGGTATATCATGACCATCTTTAATCAATCTAGCTTTACAGATTGGACAATCTTTGGTAGGTAGATCATAACCGGATTGAATACCTTTTAAAAAGGGCTGAAAATCCTTTTGTTCCTTCGTAATTCCGAAGTGATGTATCTCTTCATCTGTTAGATAAAAAGCCGTAAAATCGCCATTTGGACATCTATAGTGAGGTTTTAATGGGTTAACTTCAGTGATATCTAGCAGTGTGGCAACAAAAGATGAACCAACAGATCCACGAGACCCAACCAGGTATCCATCATCTAGTGATTTTTTAACAAGTAAATGTGAAATGTAGTAATTTGGTGCGAACTCATTATCAATAATATTTTTCAATTCCCTTGATACACGTTCGGTAACGAGTTGATGAGGCACATTGCCATAAAGGTATTGCATCTTATCATAAACAAGTCTTTTCACTTCATCAGAGATGGATTCAATACCTAAAAGATCCTTAAAAGCATCATTAGGAAGAGAATATAATGTTTTAGGAAACGCTTGAATTTTTTCAATCATGCTGTTTAATAGATTTGTATTTTTGACAACGATTTCATGTGCTAAGTCTTTGCCCAAAAAAGCCATAGATTTTAGCATTTCTTCAGTAGTCAAAAAGTATTGTTCTGGCATGGTATTGTATTTAGAAAGTGTATGAATTCCTCCACCAACAAGTGGTGTACGAATATAAATTTCGCGGTAGAGTACATCCTTTTTCTCTAGGTAATGAACATCACCTGAAGCAATCACAATTTTATTCTGTTCCTTAGCAAATCGAACTATTTTCGCAATAACTGCTTCTATAATTTCAGCACCAAGAGGCCCCAATCCATCCTTTAAATGCTTGTAGGCTTGAGGGGGTTGAACCTCGATATAATCATAGAAAGAGATTGCTTGCTTTAAGCTATCATCTCCTTGATTTAATGCTGCTTCAAATACGTTTCCATTTGCGCAACCACTACCGACTAAAATGCCTTCTCTATATTTATTCAATACAGATTTTAAGGCTCTTGGTCCACCATAAAAATTAGTGGTTAAGGATTCACTAATAATTCTAAATAGGTTTTTATATCCTACTTGGGTTTGTGTAAGTATGTTGATATGATAGGGCATGATATGCTTCCATGCTTCTTTTAAGTCAATCGCTTCATTGATTTCTGTGTAGACTTTAATTCCTTTTTGAAGTAAATCATTTAACATGTTTAACCAGATTTGTGAGGTGACGAATGCATCATCATCAGCTCTATGGTGTTGTTCTTGTTTGACTTTAAAAAGCTTTGCTACAGCTTTTAAATTAAACCGTTTAAGCTCATTGTTATAAAAATATCTAGCCATATTGAGTGTATCGATGACTAAAGAATCATCAAACTCAAGACCTAGTCTTTTTGAATTTTCTCTGATATGACCTATATCAAATAATGCATTATGTGCAACTAAAATACTACCTTCAATGAATTTTAGGAATCCAGGAAGTGCAGCTTCAATAGTAGGTGCTTGTTCAAGCATTTCGTCGGTGATATCTGTAAGCTCAGTTGTAAAGTGAGATAAGGATTCCCCAGGATTTACAAAGGTTTGATATCGTTCTGTAATTGCTCCAGATTCTATTTTAACAGCACCAATTTCGATAATTTTATCTCTAGTTGCTGATAAACCTGTCGTTTCAATATCAAAGACTACATATTTAGCATCTTTTAATAATATCGTTTGTTCAGTATGTGTTGTAATTGCAAAATTGGTTTCATCAACAAAATCAAGTTCAACTCCATATATAGGTTTGATATCTTTACCTTTTGTTGCTTTATAGATTTCAGGATATGCATATAAGCCATTATGATCCGTAAAGGCGATTGCTTCATGACCCCATTTGATTGCTTGTTCAACATATTCAGTCGCATCATTTACAGCATCCATATTGGACATCTTCGTATGGACATGAAATTCAATTCTTTTTTCTTTAGCTTTATCTAATCGCTCTTCTTTTTTATTCTTTTCAATAAAATTGATTGCATCAGCAAAGACAACAACATCCTTTTGAAATGTATCGAATTTTGCTTTTCCTCTAACTTGAACTAAATCTCCATCATGCAGGGATGCGACAACATCTCTATCCTTATCTGTTTTTACAAATTGCTTGATATAAATTGCGTCATCATCATCACCTAAGACAAAGCTCATGAGAGTTGTATTGGTTAATTGCTTCACTTCAAGCTTCGAAATGACCCCTTCGATTAAAAAGTTCGTATCGCCTTTTTCATTCATATATTGATCTAGGCGATATTGATCAAGTGGTATTTCCTTGATGGAAATAGCTTGAGGGCTACTCTTCTTTGTAAATGTCTTGATGTTTTGTTGTTTAATTGTTTTTTTAGCATACTCTTGTTTTTGTTCGTTTGCTTTATCTTGCTCTGTAATCGAAGATTCGATAAGTTTTGATGTTGGTGTAAGGGTATGAATCACTTCTAGCTTAAACTTTGCAGGTAATCCAAAGCCTTGAAATACAGATTCAACATCTTTAAAGTACTCTTGAATATAGGTTGAATCTTGATCAATCGAAAGGATATAGGACCCCTTCTCAAAACGGGTTTTAAAATTCTTTAATACTAAGTATCTTGCTTTTTCTTTTGATAGTTCAATGATTGCATAATCAAAATAACTCATCGCATACTTCTCAAAATCCTGAATGGACTTGTAGTTAAAGCGAACCTGTATCGATGAAAGTACTCTTGAAACATAGAAATAACTCTTTAGATTTGTGATAAATGGTAGAATGACCTCTGGTTCTACACATTCAGAGAGTGTAATTGAAAACTCCCAGATTTTTTTATCAAGATTGATGGAAACCTGATCGAGGCTCGCACTGTTTAAAACTGGTGATACAAATTTCGATTGTTCTAAAAATAACGTAAATTTGTCTTTACTCACAGTATAACCCCTTTCTGTATCGTTTTCATGGAACGATATGCCCAAATATGATAAAAATAGAGAGCAAAAATGCTGATGAATTCGAGTTGACTCAATCCAAATAACGCTAAGATCAATTGGATAAAAATCAATATAGTGGATAGATAAATAGATAGTTTAAAGCGATATCGATATGGAATTTGGATTTGTGGAACAAATAGCATCATCATAATTACCATTAAGAATACATAGAAAACATAATTATAGAGACCATCTCTATAGATAATAATTAAATCTGCCATGAAAAAGATATCTTGTTCATCGTAAAAAACCTTAATAGAATTTGCTAATTTTCTTGAGTTCTCTAAAGAATAATCAGAAAAATCGTGATCCGTCAAATTGATATCTTCATAGCTCTTTCGAGCAAATTCAGTATTGCTCATATAAAGTACAATATCTTCTGTTTCAAACTTGAGTACGATTTGTGAACGTTCTGTTTCTTGATCTCCTAAGTGGATAAAGAAATAATCGATATTGATTTTAAGACTGGACTCATATGTTAAAATCCCATTTGATATGGACGTGTTTTGGGTTGTAAATTCCTTTTGAATCACTTGAACTAAAGCATCATATCTTGAAATGCTCATTCCTTTTTGAATCGTCGACTGAATCAAAAGTGGAATAATCAACAATAAAGGAAGAAAAAAGAGATATAATAATGCTCTAACCCACGAATCTTTCATAAAAAAAACCGCAAGCGGGGGCTTCGATAAACTTGTTGTCATTCTCTTGAACATGCCTTCAACTCCTTGTGTCTTATTATATCATAATAATCTCCCATATGATAAAATGTAAGTGGTGAAAAAAGATGAACTTAATGAATCATGAAAAGCATTATAATACATTGAATAATTATTATTTACAAAAATACAATAAGAAGGTATTTAAAATCGCCCTAAATGGTGGTTTTACTTGTCCTAATATTGATGGAACGGTTGCTAGTGGTGGCTGCACTTTTTGCTCATTTATGGGAAGTGGAGATTTTGCTGGTAACAAATTAGAGCCACTTAAGTCTCAATTTGATAAGATTAAAAGCATGATGCATCAAAAATGGGAGGATGGATATTATATCGCTTACTTTCAAGCGAATACGAATACTCATGCTCCTCTAGAAAGATTAAAAGCCTTATATGAAGAGGCAATTACTTTAGATCCGAATATTGTCATGCTATCGATTGCTACAAGACCAGATGTTCTACCAAATGATGTTTTAGAATATCTTGCTGAGCTCAACACAAGGATGCCAGTCCAAATCGAGCTAGGTCTACAGACCATCCATCAAAGCACCTCAGATTTAATCAATAGAGCACATGATTTAACAATCTTTGATGATGCTGTCAAAAGGTTAAGAGAGAAAAACCTTGAAGTTGTCGTTCATATTATCAATGGTCTTCCATTTGAAACAAAGGATATGATGGTTGAAACTGTGAAGCATATCAATACTCTTGATATTCAAGGAATTAAAATTCATATGCTGCATTTGATGGAAAAAACTAAAATGGGACATGATTATAACAAAAATCCATGGAAAATGATGACTCTAGAAGAATATGTTGATGTAACAGTGGATCAGATATTGTGGTTAAGAAAAGATATTATCATTCATAGACTTACAGGGGATGCACCAAGTCATATGCTGATTGCACCCAATTGGACGAGAAAAAAATTTGTGGTAACTAATGAAATTGATAAAAAATTAAGAAAGCTAGGATTATTTCAAGGGGACTATTATGAAAAAGAACTTCATTCTTGATTATGCGCATCATCTTCTAAAAGAATATATCACAAGTAGTGATATTGTAGTCGACGCAACCATGGGAAATGGTTATGATACATTATATCTGTCTTCCCTAAGCAAAAAAGTTTATGCATTTGATATTCAAGAAAAAGCAATCGAGGAAACAGCAAAAAAGTTAAGTGAAAATCAAGTGAATAATGTAGAACTCATTTTGGATTCACATGAAAATATCAATCACTATTGCAAATCCTATAAAGCTGTAATCTTTAATTTAGGTTATCTACCAAATAGTGATAAATCGATAACAACACGTACTGAATCCACAATGTCCACTATTTCATCTATTTTACCTAAATTATCCATAGGTGGTTTTATACAAATCGTTTCATATACGGGTCATGAAGAGGGAAAAAGAGAGTCAGAAGCTCTCCATCATTTCCTAAATCATTTAGATACAGATACCTATAAAGTTATCAAAATAAATCTTCCATATCAAGATAATCATCCACCACATATTTTGATGGTACATAAAGTAAAAGACGAAAGCTAAATGCTCTCGTCTTTTTTTATGATTTCCCATAAGGGGAATTATGGGCGCTTATTTTGGTACTCTTCAACCTTTTCTTTCATTTCTTCTTTGCGTTCTTGCATTTGATTCATAAATTGTTGAACTTTTTCTTCATTAATTTCTTTTCTGTGTTGAAACATTTCTTTAATTTCTGCTCTTAAAACTTCAGATTGATCATGGAATTCATTTCTTAATACTGACATTTCATCATGGAATAGAGTCTTAATTGCTTCAAGATCTGCTTCAAGTGTAACTAGGTTTTCTAAAGCTAAATCAAGTTCTGCTTGAATCGCAGGTTGATCTGCTTCTAAAGCTTCAGCAAGTTCTAATTCTAGTGCAGCGATTTCTTCATTTGCTGTAACAATTGATGCTTCTAGTGCTTCAATTTGAGGCTTGTATTCATCAATTATAGTTTGTCTATCTTCAAAGAATTCTGTTCTCAATGCGAATACAACTTCTTTATGAGCTTCTTTTGCTTCTCTTAAAAGTGCTTGTAGTTCTTGAACAGTTAATAATAATGCGTCTCCTAATAGAATTTCATCATTATTTTCTACAACTGAATATGCCATGCGTAAGAATCCTGGTGTAACACCATAACCTTCAGCTTCTGCTAAGAATTCAGGAGTAAAGCCCTTATCTTCAGCGCGACCCATCATAAGACGATCTTTAAATGCATTGTTGACATGTTCTTTAACTTGAGTTCTAATTTTTTCACCGATTTCAGGATCATTTGAAACAGCTGTAACTGATACGATTGTTTCTTCTGATTCAACATCGATATAACCTAACTCTGTAGCTGTTTGAATAATCAATGCTATTGCATCATCTAAATCAAGTCCAATCAAATCGAGTTCTTCTAATAGAACTTCGCCATCAGCGTTGAGTGGATTTGCATACACAACTTTTTCTCTTGGTGTAACAATCAGTTCAATACTTGGATTGATATCTAATGTAACATAAGTATCATTAGCTGAAACTGAACTTGCACACCCCACGATTGCAACTACTGCGAATAACATGAATACGAAACTTAACATAAATTTTACTTTTTTCATTATTAAATCCTCCTTTATACACTTAATGTACAAAAGAGGATTCGTTTTTATTGGTAAATTGTGAAATTATGTTATAAATTGCTATAATCGAGTGAAGTTTGAAGACGAGGTCTACGTTCTGTCATGACTCTTCCTTGTTGGATAACATAAGGAGTTCGCCCTTCAGGTTTGATTAAAACTGAGTATCTGGTTTGATTTTGAATAGTAATCACTCTAACTACAAACTCACCTTTTTCTTCGACATCGTTAGTCGTAATGTTATATCTTGATTTGATGACCTTAACATTATCTTCGACTTCGATCTCAAATTCATAGGATCCAATAGATTCTCCTTCTATAAATTCAAGTTTAATCAATTGATTTTCTTCTGTTCGCTCAAGTTGAAAACTAACCTTTTGAATTGATTCATTATCTCTAATTGTTTCAACGATAAACTGATGGGTTGTACCAATAAGCTCATAATCAATTGTAATATAGTTCGCCACATCTTTTTCTGCTTTTAAGTATAGTTCATTTACATCGGTTTTTGCTAGTCCACTGATATGGTATTGTTTTTCACCAATTTCGAGTTCGCCATTCAATTCAAAATGCTTTGGATTTGCAAGTGCTGTTTGGTTATAGTCAAACTTATAACTTGCTTCTTCATTCATTAAGTCTTTGGTTTTAAATAACATACGATTACCAAAATTTCCGTTCGATATAATTTCTTTTTCTATTCCAAAATCACTTTGACTTGAAAACAGTTTCTCTATCGTTTCCATATATTTTGAAACATCTGGTAATTCTTCATCTATTCGATAACTTTCTTGTTCATTACCATATTTTAGAATATAATTTTCACTTGCTTGTATTTCAGTATCTACCAAGTCAATAAGTGAAGCGGTTGAAACAGTTGATAATGCAATCACTTGATCCATATTTTCAAGAGTTGGAGTGATTGGATCAGTTGGTATGATTGGAGAAGCTGGATTGTATAGCACCATCAATAGTAGAACACTTGCGAGCGTACCCAATGTGACAAATAATACTGGTTTTAATCTAAATACTCGTTTTTGAGCTTCAATAGTCTCTATATGAGGTAGATTTTTGACTCTTTCTAAAATTGAACTTGAAAAATTCTTGATTTCTACTTCTTGTGATTTAGTTTTTATAAGCTTAATCAATTCTTTTTTCTTCATAGAATGTCACCTACCTTTTCTTTTAGTTTTTTTATTGCTTTATTATATATCCATAACACAGTGCCTAGTGGCTTATCTACAATTGGTGCGATTTCTCTAAACTTAAGATCATTTACAATATGAAGTGTAACAACTTCTTTTTCATCAGGCTCTAATAGATCGAGTATCTTGAAGATATCTTCCTCATCATCTTTGACTTCAGGAGAAGCAATGGTTTCAAATATCTCCTCAGAGTAAACCTCTCGTTTTCTTTGATTATAAAGATTAATTGCTAGATTTCTTGCGATTGTCGATAAATAAGCATAGGGGTTCGCCCCATCTTTATATTGATCAATCTTTTCTAAAAACTTGACATAAGTATCTTGCATAATATCTTCAGCTAAGTCCTTGTCCTTAACAACTGAGATAATCGCGTAAAAAACTTGATTCTTTGTCAAGTTGTAAAAAGTATCAAATGATTGATAATTTCTTGTCTTTAGTTCTTGAATAATCAAATTGATCTGATCCATAAGTTCCCCTTACACTTAATATACAAGTGATGACACCTTTTTATTGGTATATTTTAATTTTACCATCTATTTACATATTCAAAAAAATACCCTACATAAGTAGAGTATTTTAAGGTATCATTTTTAATTTGCTACAATATTCACTAACTTATTAGGAATAACGACTACTTTTCTAATGGTTAACCCTTCAAGGTGTTTCATCACGTTTGGATTTTCTAGTGCTTCCTTTTTGACTTTTTCTTGATCCTCGTCAAAAGGTGCTATAAATCTAGCACGTAGCTTTCCATTCACTTGAACAACGATTTCGACTTCATCAACCTTTAAATAATGTTCATTATATATTGGCCACTCAGAATAAATCAGTTCTTCATTGTATTCTAAGATTTTAGAATTGATTTCTTCAGTGATATGTGGACAAATCGGATTTAAAAGTTTCAAGAATCCTCTTGCTTGTTCCTTTGATATGGTTTGTTTCTTATAGACTTCATTGACAAAAATCATCATTTGAGAAATTGCAGTGTTAAATGCAAGCTTTTCATAGTCTTCAGTAACCTTTTTAATGGTCTGATGATATATTTGTCTAAGTTCTTTAACTTCTTCTTTAACAATTGGAAATTCAAACATACGCCATACACGATCTAAAAATTTCTTAGAACCGTTTAATGAATCTGTTGACCAAGGCTTTTCTGCATCGAGTGGACCCATAAACATCTCATAAAGACGTAAGGAATCTGCGCCATGGGATTCGATAATGTCATCTGGGTTTACTCCATTTCCCTTTGATTTACTCATCTTGGAATGGTCATCACCTAAAATCATACCGACATTAAAGTATTTTTTAAATGGTTCATTGACAGAAACAAGCCCTAAATCATATAAGAACTTCGTCCAGAATCTTGCATAAAGTAGATGTCCAACTGCATGTTCAGAACCACCAATATAGAGATCAATAGGAAGCCATTTATCTAATAATTTCTTAGCCTCTGCTGAATCAAGAGGTAGAATACCTAAATGATTCTTTAGAATATAGCCAATAAAATACCATGATGAACCTGCCAACTGCGGCATTGTATTGGTATCTCTTCTTCCTTCTATGCCATGATCACTAACATGAAGCCAGTCAAATGCATTCGCAAGTGGTGATTCACCAGTTCCACTTGGACGTATATTTTTTAATACAGGTAAGTCTAATGGTAGATCTTCATCATCTAGTAGATAAATATTTTGATCTTTATCGTAGAAAACAGGAAACGGTTCACCCCAATAGCGTTGTCTGGAAAAAACCCAATCTCTTAATTTATAGGTGTTATGACCATAGCCTTGTTTTGTTTTTTCAAGGAAGTCAATGATTTTGTGAATTGCATCTTCATTATATAGTCCATCAATAATTCCACTATTGAAATGAATACCGTCTCCAGTAAATGCGCCTTCTGATTCACCTTGTATCACTTCAACAATATCAAGTCCATGAACTTGTGCAAACTCAAAGTCTCTATCATCATGAGCAGGAACTGCCATAACCGCTCCAGTTCCATAATGAGGTAGGACATAATCAGCAATCCATATTGGAATTTTTTTATGATTTAAAGGATTGATTGCATAGGAACCAGTAAAAACACCTGATTTCGATTTATCGAGTGCGCGGTCCATATCATTCTTACTTTTTGTAATATCTATATATTGTTTGACAGAAGCAAGCTCATCATCTGTTGTAATATGGAGTACCAAAGGATGCTCTGGAGCGAGTACACAATAGGTTGCTCCATAAATCGTATCTGGACGTGTTGTAAATATCTCAAATGTTTCAGATGACTGATCCACTTCAAATGTCATCATTGCCCCATTTGATTTACCAATCCAATTTCTTTGCATTTCTTTGAGATGCTCTGGCCAATCAATTGAATCTAGGTCTCCTAATAAACGATCTGCATATGCAGTGATTCGAAGAACCCATTGTCTCATCGCTTTTTTAACAACAGGATAGTTTCCTCTTTCAGAAACCATACGACCTTCAACAAGTTCAATTTCATCGTTAGCAAGAACTGTGCCTAAACCTTCGCACCAGTTCACTTCAACATCTTTTAACACTGCTAGTCCATGCTCATACATTTTCTTAAAAATCCATTGAGTCCATTTGAAATAAGCAGGATCTGCTGTAGCGAACTCTCTATCCCAGTCGATTCCTTTACCTGCTTCAATGATTTGACGCTTGAAATTTTTAATATTTTCATAGGTAAAGGATCTGGGATCCTTACCAGTGGATAATGCATATTGTTCCGCAGGAAGACCAAAAGCGTCCCATCCCATTGGATGAAGAACGTTGTATCCTTGCATTCTCTTAAATCTTGAAATAATGTCTGTTGCAGTATATCCTTCAATATGTCCTACATGGAGTCCACTTGCGGATGGATATGGAAACATATCTAAGACATAATACTTCTCTTTCAATCGATCCTCTTGAGTCTTGAAGAGCTTTTGCTCATACCAATAGGATTGCCATTTCTTTTCTATACGTTTGTAGTCATAAAACATAATTTGTACCTTCTTTCGACGCTATATCTATTATATATAAAAAAAAGAATTTTTCCAACAAAAAAAGGGAAATTCTGTTCCCTTTTTGTTTTAGTTTAGTGCTTCAACGTACTTAACTAAGTCCCCAACCGTTTTTATGTTTTGTGCTTCTTCATCACTGACTTGGACAGAGAATTCATCTTCGATGTTCATAATGAGTTCAACAGCATCGATTGAATCTGCACCAAGGTCTTCTGCCAATCTTGCTTGCATTGTTACTTTTTCTTCAGGAACATTAAGTTCTTCAATAATCATTTCTTTAATACGCTCAAATATCATGTTCAATATCCTCCTTATTTCAGCAATGTAATTATATGCTTTTTTTTACCAAATGTCAATCGATTTTCAATTCTTTTTGAACTTCAAAGCATTTTTAAGATTAATCTGGAAATGTTAACGTTCTCATTTCATAATAGGTAGTAGTTTTCGCTCAATTATTAATCTTCTAATCTAAAAATACTAATCATTGTATTGGTTTGGTAATATACCTTTTTGAACTAATCTTCTAAAATCCCAATTCTCATGTGATTCTCTTTCTATCTTATAACTCCAGAAATAATAACCATAACCTTGTGTATATGCATAAAGTTGAAGATCAGCTAATATTTTGTTATATAGTGCTTCATTAAACGAATCATTTTTTTGAAGTTTCTCATAATTGATCCCAAGCGACCATTCACCGACAACGACTCTGATGAATTTTTGAAGTTCACGAATTAGGGGAATTCTTTTATCTATAATAGTTTTTATATGCAGATCAAAATCTCCAGTCACTAACCTATGGTCAAAGCAATGATAAAGATGGAGATCAAAAACAATATTTTTCATCCGATTGGAGTTAAAAAAGTTTTTCCATGATTCATGATCTGGTCTAAATGCATCATGAAAAACAATGACTTTATCGGTATGCTTTCTAATACGTTGATAGGCACTTTTATAAAACGATTGAACTATGTTTATATCAATGGTTGCGTGTGGCTCATTGAGAACTTCAATACCCCAAAATGATGGGTAATTTTTGAATTCCTTAACAATAAACTCAAGCTTATCAACAGTAAGTTTAATATTTTTTTGATCGAGATGCCAAGTCATTACATCTTGAATACCACCATTATCAAATCCATTTTGACAACCTGGTGCGGTATGCAAATCTAGGAGAATATTCAACTCAGCATCAGATGCCCATTGCATCGCTTGATGAATATAAGGGAGTGCTGAAAAGTATGGAGAAACTCCTTCAAGCCACCATGGAATTGGAAGTCGAATTGAGTTCATTCCTAAACTTTTAATGTAAAAAAAATCTTCTCTTGTAATAAATGTTTCCCAATGCTTTTTTAAATCCTGCTTCGCATTTGAGTTCTTGGTTGAAAATCCAGTTTCATCCTTCGAATCGATTCCATCAAATAAAGCTGGTTTCATCCAATACTCTAAAACAAACCATCCACCAAAATTTACCCCTTTGACCTTATCCATATATACTCCTAATGAAAAAGGATAGATTAACTATCCTTCTTATGTTTTGATTGTCCTCTACCATATAATAGTGTAAATGATTTAATCTTTTTTAGCAAGTCTTTATTCATTTCTTCAGGCAGCATTCTCCATTTCCAATTGTTACCGGTAGTGGATGGAATGTTCATTCTACCTTCATCACCAAGTCCAAGATAATCTTGCATCGGAATAATTGCAGTGTCAGCGACACATGCTAGAGTTGCTTTAATAAGGCTATCTACTGGGTTTTGGTCACCTGAATGATTGATATAATTCAAGCAATATTCTAAATCCTTTTTAGGAAGTTTTTTAAACCATGTTTCAGTAGTTTCATTATCATGTGTTCCTGTGTATGCTATAGAATTATTTGTGTAAAGATGAGGAAGATAATCACTTTCCTCTCTTGAGTCAAATGCGAATTGTAGTAGCTTCATTCCAGGAAATCCAGTGCTCTTTAGCAGTTTTCTAACATCATCAGTAATAACACCTAAGTCTTCAGCAATAATATTAACACAACCTAATTTTTCTTTGATCACGTTGAACAACTTGATTCCAGGACCCTTTTTCCATTCTCCTTTTGCAGCGGTTAAGTGCCCGTAAGGAATAGAGTAAAAGTTTTGAAATCCAATAAAGTGATCAATACGAATCCAGTCAAAAGCGTGAATTGCTTGTGAAATTCTTTCTACCCACCAAGCAAAATCTTCTTTTTCTAATTGTTCCCAATTGTAGAGAGGATTTCCCCATAATTGTCCGTCTTTGGAAAAGTTATCTGGTGGAACACCTGCAACATGATAGGGTAATCTTTCTTGATCTAAATCAAAGAATCTAGGATTTGCCCAAACATCACTAGAGTCATAGGATACATAAATTGGCATATCACCAACAAATTCTATACCCTTAGCATTTGCATATTTCTTTAAGTTGAACCATTGTTCATAGGCTTCATATTGTAAAAATTGATAGAATTCGATATCTTCTAGAAGAAGATTTCTATATAGACCTAAAGTCTCTATCTTTCTAAGTCTAAGTTCTTTATCCCAAGTTAACCATGATTCACCACCATGATGAACTTTGAGTGCCATGAAAAATGCATAATCTTCTAGCCAATAATGATTATCTTTTACAAACTTAAGATATTTACTGTTTTTCGTATCAAACCGGTGAAATGCTTTCTTTAAGACAAGAAATCTTTCATCATAAAGCTCTTTATATTCAACATAGCGTGGTGAATGAAAGGTAGATAAAATCTCATTCTTATAAAGTAGACCTTGTTCTATGAGTAAGTCTAAATCAATAAAGTAAGGGTTGTTCGCGAAAGCTGAAAATGTTTGGTAAGGCGAATCACCATAGGACGTAGGACCTAATGGTAGAATTTGCCAAAATGATTGTTCAGAAGCTTTTAAGAAATCAACAAAATCATATGCTGCTTTTCCAAAAGTTCCGATACCGTAATTGCTCGGTAAACTTGATATATGAAGTAATACACCACTTCTTCTCATAATTTCTCCTCAACCTTGAATACTATGGATTCAAAAGGTTTTAATGTTAGTTTGTTTTCTTTGATGTTTTGTTTTTGATAATTAGAAATTAAAACCTCTAGCACATTGTACATACTTAAATCATAACTTGTCTTTTTCTTAGAGAATGAGTTGATGACGAGTAGTGTATGATTTTCATCTTTTCTTAAATACGAGTAATGATTTTCATCTTCCAAATCTAACGGATGATAAGTCCCATAAATAATGGTATTGCTATAGATACTATTTTTTCTTAAATCAATTAATTTTTGATAATGATGCCATAATGAATTTTGATGATTTAAATTTTTTTCTACGTTAATTTTCTTGTAATTTGGATTTACATACATCCAAGGTTGAACAGTAGAAAATCCAGCATGAAGCTCCGTAGACCATTGCATTGGAGTTCTAGGATTATCTCTTGAGCGAAGTGCTGCCTTTCTTAAAGCTTTTACTGGATCATCTGGTTCCTTTTCCAAATGATAGCCATAAGCACTCTTACTTGATATATCATTAAACTGAGAAACATCTTCAAATGGGAAATTTGTCATCCCAATTTCTTCACCTTGATAAATAAAGGGAGTCCCACGCATCATATGAAGCGCAGTTGCAAGCATCTTTCCTGACTCTAGAGGATATTTATAACTGCCATACTGACTCATTAATCTTGGTTGGTCGTGATTTAACCAATTGAGTGGAAGCCATCCAATATCTTTAAATGATTCCTGCCATCGATGAAAGACTTTCTTTAGTGCAACAACATTGGTTACAAGTTTCTTGGGATTGGTAACCTCGTGTAGATTATTACACCAGTTATGATCAAAATTAAAGACCATGGATAACTCATTGGAGTCAAATGCAGCATATTTGATTCCTTGATCAATGGATGCTGCTCCACCAACTTCACCAATAGTTAAACATTCATACTTGGAAAAAACTTCTTTATTCAACAGTTTTAAATAATCATGAACTTTTGGAAGATTAGAGAATTTGTTCCAGTCTAGTGGATACTTTTCACCGTCATAGACTTTAGCATCTATCAACTCATCTCGGTCTAAGTGTGACACAGCATCAATTCTAAATCCATCGATTCCATAATCAAGCCACTTTTTGGCAATTTCAATCATTTCTTGTTGAACTTTTTCATTTTTCCAGTTTAGATCAGGCATTTTATTCGAAAATATCTTCATGTAGTAGCTATCAGTTGCCTCATCATAATTCCAGGCACTTCCGCCAAAAAATGAACCCCAATTTGTTGGTTCAACCTTTTTACCATCAACAATTTTTCCGTCATGCCAAATATAATAGTCTCTATAGGGATTATCCTTAGCTGATTTCGATTCAATAAACCATGGATGTTCATCAGAGGTATGATTTAAAACAAAATCTAAAATGATTTTGATTCCTAGTTCTTTTGCACGAGCAATTAATTTTTTAACATCTTCCATCGTACCAAACTCTTTAGAGACATCAAAAAAGTTACGAACATCATAACCGTTATCATCCATCGGAGAGTCATAAAATGGGCAAATCCAAATGAGATTAACTCCTAAATCCTTGAGGTAATCCAGTTTTTCATATATGCCATTAAGATCACCGATGCCATCACCATTACTGTCATAAAAACTTTTGGGATAAATCTGATATCCAACAGATTCCATCCACCATTTTTTCGTCATCTTAACGACTCCTTTTCACATCTATATTTTAACATATATATAGTATAGAATAAATAATGTTAGCGGTTTCATATTTTATAAAATTTTTGGTATGTTATAATATTTTTGGTGATCAATATGAATAAATTAGCATTATGGCACAATGCCAAATCAGAGTTCTCTTACGCTTATGATCAAGAGACACTCCACATTACATTAAGAACTGCAAAAAATGATCTAGATAGGGTCCAAATAATCTATGGAGATCCATTCTCATGGGGTGGAGATCAATTTGGAAAACCTTTTTGGAAGCATGAAGTACTAGAAATGAAGTGTCGTTATCAATCCGATGACTTCGATTTTTATTTTATCGAAATTAAACCACCATATTTGAGAACAAAGTATGCTTTTATTCTTGAATCGGAAAGTTCTCGATATGTTTATGGTTCAAAGCGTGTTCGTTTGATTACTGATGAATCAAAACTTTATGAAAAGTTTGATTTAAGTGAATACTATAATTTCCCTTACTTGAATCATGAGGATTTGCATCATACTCCAGATTGGGTTAAAAATACTGTTTGGTATCAAATCTTTCCTGATCGATTCAATAGCTTTCATAAAAAAAGTGGTTTGAAATGGGGTAAACTCCCAGTCAATAATCACGAATTATATGGTGGAGATTTAAAAGGTGTTATTGAAAAGCTTCCTTACCTAAATGACTTGGGTGTAACTGGTATATACTTTACACCAATCTTTTTAGCTCCTACAGCACATAAATACGATACTGCTGATTATTTTTTAATCGACCCTCAGTTTGGAACGAATGAAGACTTTGGTCTTTTGGTAAAAAAGGCACATGAACTTGGTATTAAGGTGATGCTAGATGGCGTGTTCAACCACTCAGGTTTTGATCATCCGTTTTTCCAGGATGTAGTTAAAAATGGGGAGAATTCAATCTACAAGGATTGTTTCTTTATTGATAAATTCCCGGTCATTAATTTTCCTTTAAATAGCCAAGGTAAGCCAACGAACTACTATGGTATTGAACTCAATTTAAAGACATTTGCGTTTACTCCGCACATGCCAAAATGGAACACATCTAACCCTATAGCTGAAAAGCATTTATTAGATTGTATCCAGTTTTGGATTAATGAATATGATATCGATGGATGGAGACTTGATGTTTCAAACGAGATATCGCATGACTTCTTAAGACAGATCAAAAAGGTTTCCAGACAAGCAAAAAAAGATACATTTATCTTAGGTGAAAACTGGGATTCTTCATATCCTTGGCTACATGGTGATCAATTAGATTCAGTTATGAATTATGATTTATCGTATCCAATTTGGAAATATTTAGAACACCAAATTGACTTAAATACATTTAAAAATGTAGTTACAACTTATCTTGCTACGACTCCAAAAAACGTTATGGAAAATATGTTTAACCTTGTTGGCTCACATGATACGATTCGTATTAAAAGAAGATTATCCGATGATTCCAGACGTGTAAAATTAAGCTATCTACTTATGTTTTTATCAGCTGGAGCACCTAATATTTATTATGGTGATGAGATTGGTATTACTGGTGAACATGATCCAGACAATAGACGTTGTATGCTTTGGAATAAAAAGGATCAAGACATAGACTTCTTTGACTTTACAAAAAAGCTTATCGAACTCAGAAATATACACCCATCATTTAGCGATTATGACTATCATTTTATTGAATCTAATATATTAATTTTTACGAAACATAAAGAAAATGATCATATTTTAGTCATTATTAACAATGGAAAAGAAACTAAAGTTAATCTAGATTCCTCAATTTTTGGCACTTATACTGATTTATTTACTAACAAGAAAGTTGAACTTCATGATACAATCAATTTAGAAGAATACCAATTTTTACTTCTTCAAAAGGAGGACTAGTGATGAAGCCAACGATTCGTGATGTAGCAAAAAAAGCTAATGTCAGTGTATCTACTGTCTCTAGAGTTATTAACCAAAAAGGATATGTTCATGATGATACTAAGGTTTTAGTCAATAAGATTATTGAAGACTTGGGATTTATCCCCAATCAACTTGCTAGAAGTCTTACCAGTAGAAGTTCTAAAATCATTGGTGTCATTGTCCCTCATATAGGACCATCGTTCTATGGTGAACTTCTAGAAGGCATTGAATCCCAAGCTGCAGCGTATGGATATAAAATCATGTTTTGTCATACACAAGATGATCCTGATCGTGAACTTGAATATCTGAAATTCTTTGAACAGTATAATATCGAAGGTTTGATTATCGCATCAAACTTCTCTAACCGTGATAAGTTGGTCGAGCTTAATATTCCTGTAGTTACTGTAGACCACATTTTAGATGAAAACATACCATCTATTACTTCTGACAATGTCAAAGGTGGAGCACTTGCTGCTCAAAAACTAATTGCTACTGGAGCTAAAAATCTCATCATATTTAGAGGTCCTTCTTTCCTACTTACTACAATGGAAAGAACTATTGGTTTTCTAAATGAGCTTAAGCAACACGACTTATTTGCAGATATCTTTGATTTTGATTTAATCAATCCTGATTTTAAATTGATTGAAGAAATCCTAAAGAATAATCCTAATGTTGATGGTATCTTTACATTCTCAGACACGCTAGCCTTTGCAACACTCAATATATTA
The DNA here is from genome assembly GCA_018818645.1 of Bacillota bacterium. Lineage (GTDB taxonomy): Bacteria > Bacillota_I > Bacilli_A > Acholeplasmatales > Acholeplasmataceae > Peloplasma. The sequence goes on along the minus strand of JAHIRQ010000171.1, from coordinate 32,973 downwards.
CAAAAGCTAGGTCGTAAGGTACCAGAAGATGTATCGCTAATCGGTTATGATAATACCCCATATTCAAAATGGGTAACTCCATCGATTACAACTATCCATCAATCGGTCAACTTCATGGGAAAGCAATCTTTCATCAACTTAACAAGATTGATTCGTGGTGTTGAGTTAGAGAGTTTACATGATATCATCGATGTCAAATTGATTGAAAGAGAAACAACCAAATAAGCAAAAAGCACCTCTTCGGAGGTGCTATTTTTTTATATGTCTTAAGATGATTCCTGATAATGGTCCCAAGGTGGGTTTAATAATGTAATGAAATTGATTTTTATCTTGTTTTGTTGTTTTCAACGGCACACCATTGTATAAATCAGAACCGAAGTAAATTTCTTTATCGCTATTTAATATTTCTTCATAGGTTCCATGAAGAGGTACTCCGACTTCATAGAATTCATGAACATTAGGTGTCATATTTAAGATTATGATTAATGTTTCAGTATCGCTTCTTCTAATGAATGCGAATACGGATTGATCATAATCATCAACTACTGACCACTCAAATCCTTTTGGATGATGATCATAAAGATATAGGGCATCATGATGACGATAGATTTGTGCAAGATCCTTGAAGAATCGATTCGCTTTTTGGTGTGCAGGGAATGTGAAGAGATTCCAATCTAGCTCTTTATTAAATGCCCATTCCGAAAATGATGCAAATTCTTGTCCCATGAAGAGTAATTTCTTACCAGGATGTGTCATCCATAAGGTTAAGAGTAGTCTCCAATTCGCCATCTTTTGAAAATAATCACCTGGCATTTTATTAACAAGTGATCCTTTCATATGAACTACTTCATCATGTGAGAAAGGGAGAACAAATTGTTCATTAAAGGCATAGACTAAACCAAAAGTGATTTTATCGTGATGGAACTTACGATGTATTGGGTCTTCTTTGAAATAGCGAAGTACATCATTCATAAACCCCATATTCCATTTATAATTAAACCCCATACCACCAGTAGAAACTGGATGTGTAACATAAGGATAATCCGTTGAGTCTTCTGCCATGAACAAAATACGATCATCTTTTCCAAATAAATGGAAACTAGCTTGTCTAATAAAATTGATTGCATCTTGATTCACACCTTTTTGTTTATTACCAAGGTAGTAAATAAGATTGGATACTGCATCAATTCTATATCCATCTGCGTGGAAATAATCCATCCAGTAAGTTAATGCAGAAAGCATAAAGCTTCTCGTAATCCCCTTTGAGAAATCTAGATTATCGGTGCCCCATGTTATATTTTCACGTCTCTCTTTATCATTAAACTCATATAATGGTGTACCATCAAAAAATGATAGCCCATGTGCATCTTTGCAAATATGTCCTAAAACCCAATCAAAAATGACACCAATACCTGCTTGATGCAAGCGATCAATCATATACATTAAATCTTTTGGAACACCAAAACGTGAAGTAGATGCAAAATATCCTGTACCTTGATAACCCCATGAATCATCTAATGGGTATTCATAGATCGGCAAAAATTCGATATGGGTAAATCCTTGATCTAATACATAAGTGATGAGTTCATCAACGACTTCATTATATGGTTTAAATGCTCCAAACTTTCTTCTCCAAGATCCAAGATGTACTTCATAGATAAGAAGAGGTTGTTCATAGCTCTTCTTTTTAGTATAAAGCCAATTTGAATCATTCCAAATGTATCCGTCAATATCGGTGACTTTAGACGCAGTTTGTGGTCTAACCTCAGCGAAATGTGCAAAAGGGTCTGCCTTAAAAATAGTTCTACCCTTTGTAGTGTGTATTTCATATTTATAGGTTGCCCATTCATGATTTCCTAAAACTTCAATTCTAAAGAAACCCATGTGATGGATTTTAGTTAATACATGCTTCCATCCCTCATAATTATTGAAGCTAGATATTAATCTAACCTCAACAGCATTTGGAGCGTAGACAGTAAATTCAGTTGCGTAAATATCCCCATTTTCATCTTTTAGAAGATGGGAACCCATGAACTCATGAAGATTAGATGCTCTACCGAGCAAGAACTCATTAACATCATGATCTGATAACAGTCGCATGAAATCACTCCTATTTCTTGATATGAATAATATAAATACCTGGTTTATCTACATAAAAATCTTGATCTTCTGATAGTGCTTTTTGTGATGGAAATATCAACTTGCCATTATTCAAAGGAAACTTTTCGATATCATAATGATTTTTAATATAGTGCAACAATATTTCCTTATCATTTTCAAGCTTATAAATAATGGTGTTATTTTCTTTTTTGATAGTAACTGAATCATTAAAAGTCGTTTGTCTGTATAATTTATACTTTTTTCTGAGTTTAAGAAGCTTTCTCAATTTATCCACTGCATCTACTTTTATATTCCAGTGAATCTGATTTATCTCATCAGGACTGTTATATGAGTTTTCAACTCCCATTTTTGAGCGATAAAACTCTTGTCCTGCATGATAAAAAGGTACACCTTGAGAAATTGCTATTAAATGGTTAACAAAATCTTGACACTCTTTAAATGATTCCTTTTCAAAGCCACAAGATAGTAGCATTTTATCATAGTAAGTTAAATTATCATGACATTCCACGTAATTAATAGATTGATTGGGTGAAGTAAACATATGTGGTGAACCAATGATTGAATCCATTGCTTTATTTGCCATGTGTTTATTTCCCATCGTATATCCAAGACCTGGACCATGAAGTTCACCCTTCATTGTATTCCGATAGAAATCATTAAAGTGTGCATATGATGTAAAAGAGGCTTGGTTATTCATATTACTTCGATGACTATGTTTGACTTCTGTATTCATATTCCATCCTTCACCATATAACATGATGTAAGGATTTCTTTTTTTAAGTTCTGCTTCAATCATATGCATTGTGTCTAGATCTAGAAGTCCCATTAAATCGAATCTAAATCCATCTATTTGATAGAATTCTGCAAAATGAACAAGACTATCTACAATAAGCTTTCTGACCATATAATTTCTTGTTTCAAGATCATTACCACAATAGGAAGCATTTGTCATTTTATTCTTACTATCATGGCGGTAAAAATAACCAGGAACAATCTTGTCATATGGAAATGTCAGATGATTATAGACGTGGTTATAAACGACATCCATATTGATCCCTAATCCAATAGAATGCGCATGATTGACAATTTTTCTAAGCCCATTGATCCGATCATAAGGATCATCAGGATGCTTAGAAAACCAGCCTTCTACTGCAAAGTATTGACTTGGATTATATCCCCAATTGTATAATTTTTCTTTGTTTAGATCATCAACACCTTCAAAATCATAAACTGGTAGTAACTGAAGATGTGTCATCCCTAGTTTTTTGATGTATCCTAAAACATTGGTTTTTAAAAGCTTGCTATTTTCTAGTATGCCCTCAAATAAACCTTTAGATTCTACATCAAGATGAATGGATAAATCTCTAATATGTCCTTCATAAATAACTGTATCTACATAATTTTTGACAAGAATTGGTGTTTTTTCAATTGGTTCTGCTTTGTTAAAGTCGACAATAAATGAATCTGTTGTTGAGCAAGCGTTGGTATATGGATCTTTTACATCGACAAATTGATTAACTAAACGGATTTTGTAGTGATAAGGTAGGCCTTCTAGGTTAGACATAACCGTTGTAGTCCAAATTGGATCTATATATTCCATAGGGTATTCAATATTTTCAATCACAACAAAAACTTCTTTAGCTACTGGTGAAAACAAACTGAATTTAGTGGATTCAGGGCTATACTCATAACCTAGCTTACCATCATATCGAAATCTTAATTCGAACTCTTTAGAAAGTGTTACCAACCCTATTTCTAGAGGGTATTCCTTGTCATTAATATAGATTTTATCACTCTTATGCAGTTCAATAGGCTTTTCACAGACAAAAAACTGATTAAAACCTTCGTTTTTTAACCAGTTCAATGAATTATTTTCAATCTCTATCTTATAAATATAGGTATCTGATTCTACACGGACTAACTGAAAACCATCGATGAATATTTTCATTTAATATGTTCCTTTAATGTGTCTATGATAATAGGTGTACTATTTAACTCTATTTTACCATTTTTTACTTCAATATCCTCTTCATTGATGAAATTTGTATAGATTCCATCGATCAAAGGAACTTCAACAGATTTTTGAAGTTCTAAATTGAAAATACCGACTAAAAATTGATTCTGATAGGTATAGGATAGTACTGCAACATCAACACTGTGGTGCATATTATAGTTACCAGTTATGAATATAGGTTGTTTTTTAAGTGCAGATAATCTTTGAATGAAGGACTCAATCGAAGTTTCTTTGTTCCATGGAATTAAGTCATCTTCGAATAGAGTAGGTGCGTGACTGATTGAATGCTCTTGTCCTGCATAAATGAAGGCAGAACCCTTTAAAAAGAACATGAGGGCAATCATTTGCATAAAATGCTCTTGATCTCTTACTTTACTTCTCAATCTTGGTTGGTCATGGTTCTCAAAGCTTCTGAGTTTAACATAGTTTCTAGGGTATGTAACATCTTGTCTTGCTACTTCTTCGAGCCATCTAGAAAGCTTTTTACCATCCTTTAAATAATCATTCATATAATCAAATATGTCATAATCATAACAAATATCAAAGGCTTCATACATCTGTGAATCACTTGAGCAATCATATCCCATATCTCTAAGGTATTTAATGAAGCCAGGATGTACAGATTCTGTCAACCAGATTAGATTGGGGTTAATTTTTTCAACTTCATGTCTTGCTTCCTTCCAAAAATCGATAGGAAGAAGTGGTGCGACATCACATCTGAAGCCATCAACTATAGAACCCCAGTATTTTAAAACATCGATTAGGTAGTCCCAAACAGGACGTTTTGAAAAATCTAAATCGGTAATATCACTCCAATCACCAATTCGATTGGCGAATTCACCTTGATCATTTTTATAGAACCAATCTGGTTTTTCCTTAACGAGTTTTGAATCTCTAGAGGTATGATTGAATACGATATCAATCATTACTTTCATGTTTAAATCATGTGCCTTATCCACGAGTTCTTTAAAATCATCAATCGTGCCTAATTTATCATGTACTTCCATATAATCAACGATTGAATATGGTGATCCTTCGCTTCCTTTTCTAGCTTTTTTACCAATAGGATGTATTGGTAAAAAATAGATAACATCGGTTCCCAAGGCTTTAATTCTATCTAAATCCTGAATGACTCCTTTAAAGTCTTTAGATTTTGAATGTTGTCTTGCAAAGACTTGATAAAACGTATACGATCTTAAATTAAGATCAGTCTGTTTTGCCATCATTTTTCTCCTTAAAAAATAATTTTCTTAAGCTTCCAAATTTCATTGTTGTACTGTTCAATTGTTCTATCTGATGTAAAGAATCCTGAATTAGCAATGTTGGCAATCGACATCGCAAGCCAACGTGTTCTATTCTTATAGGCACTATTCGCAACTTCATGTGCCTTGACATATGCATCAAAGTCTTTCATTACTAAGAAGTAGTCACTATTGAGTAGAGCATTTAAGATGTAATCAAAATGTTGAGGGTTATGATGTAATTTTCTAATAAATTGGAATACATTTTGCAATCTTGGATCACGATCATATATTTCTCTTGGTTTGTAGCCATTAAATGTATAAAGTTTTGTTACTTCTTCTGCAGATAATCCAAAGATAATTTCATTTTCAAATCCTGCTTTTTCAACGATTTCAACGTTTGCTCCATCCATTGTACCGATTGTGATTGCACCATTCATCATAAACTTCATATTTCCTGTTCCACTTGCTTCTTTGGTTGCAGTTGAAATTTGTTCTGATAAATCTGCTGCTGGCATGATGTATTCTGCATAGGTAACGTTATAATTTCTAACAAATACTACCTTTAGTAAATCCTTTGTATCTGGGTCATTATTTGCGATTTCAGCGAATGTATCAATTAATTCGATGATAGCTTTTGCCATATGATAGCTTGGTGCAGCCTTTGCGCCAAAAATAAATGAATGAGGGAAATAACTTTCTTTGAAGTCAGCATCCGTTTTTAATCTTTGATAGACATAAATAATATGAAGTATATTCATCAGCTGACGCTTATATTCATGAAGTCTCTTCACTTGAATATCAAAAATACTATCAACATTGAGTAGAACGCCTTGTTCTTTGTAGATTTTATCCGCTAAAGCTTGTTTTTTTGCACGTTTCATTAAATCTACTTTGAATTGAACATCACGATCAAATCTAAATTGATCAAATTTAACAAGTGTTGTTAAGTCTTTTCTCCAATATGTACCAATTTTTTCATCTAGGATTGATACAAGTTCTGGATTTGTGTGAATTAACCAACGACGATGGGTAATCCCATTGGTTTTATTATTAAATTTTAATGGATATAAGTGATAGAAATTTTTCATTTCTATATTTTTAAGGATACTTGTGTGTAGTTCTGCTACACCATTGATGCTAAATGATCCATAAATACAAATATGTGCCATTCTTACATGGTTTTGTCCAATCAAACTCATTAAATATATCTGTTCCTTATTGAATCTACCATCAGATTCTAAAATGAATTTAAATCTTCTATTCATTTCAGCAACAATTTCATAAATTCTAGGTAAAAGATTTCTAAAAATTAAAATATTCCATTTTTCTAATGCTTCAGATAAAATTGTATGATTTGTAAACGCACAAGTTCTTTGAGTAATATGCCATGCTTCTTCATAACTGATATGTTCTTCATCCATCAAAATTCTCATCAATTCCGGAATAATTAGGGTTGGGTGTGTATCATTGATTTGAAATGTAAAGTAATTTGGAAGTTCTCTTACATCTCTTCCCAATGCTTTATGTTCATTTAAAGCTGCTTTCACTCCAGCTGCTGAAAAGACATAAGATTGCATTAATCTCAAGGTTTTTCCATCTTCTGTAGAATCATCAGGATATAATGAATCTGAAATCATTCTTGTCATATGAACATATTCATCACTTTGTACTTCTTGTTTTTCACTTGGTTCTGTTGACCAAAGTCTTAGGTTCGTTACTACTCCATTTTGGTCACCTACAATTTTAACATCATAGGGAACAGCTTTAATCCATTGAGGATTGATTAATTTCGTGTTTTGAACATATCCAAATATTGGAATATGAATGGCTTCACTATCAACTCTTTTTTCCCAAATAAACGGTTCTTTTAACCATGGATCCTGATGCTCAACTTGTCTATGGTTTTTAATTTCTTGAACGAAGAACCCATGCTGGTATCTTAAGCTATTTCCAAACAGTGGTAAACCTAGAGAAGCTGCTGAATCTAAGAAACAAGCAGCTAGTCTTCCTAGACCACCATTTCCCAAACCTGCATCAGTTTCTGCATGTTCAACCTCATTAAGATCCAATTCTAGATCATGGAATGCAGCTTTGACTATGTCATAGTAGCCAGAATTTTGTAAGTTATTTGTAATTAAGCGTCCCATTAAAAACTCCATCGAAAAATAGATGGTTTTTTTCATGTTATTTTGCTTTATATATGCTAAAGTTTTTTGGCTAGAATCCTCTAATTCGCTATCCAGCATAGTCGCTAAAACAGTATATCTTTGGTATATGGAAGAATCCTTTAATTCAACATGAAACTGCGTGCTGAGTTCATGTAAAAATGCCTTTTTAAAGGCTTCTTTGTCGACAAATTGATTTTGCATGCTTGTGCTCCTTATAATAATGTATATTATTATTTTATCATGTTTTTTAGTAAAAATGCGTGTGCTACCGTTTTCATATAACATTATGTGAAAAAAAAGGATGATTTCTCATCCTTTTGTAGCCCCTGCCATAATACCCTCAATAAGGTAACGTTGGAAGAGCATGTATAAGATTGTAATCGGAATACCCACCATAAGTGCTCCTGCAGCAAATGCTGAATAATGCTGATAGTTCAAATCATTAATAAATTTGAATAAACCAACAGCGAGTGTCCATTGCTGAGTAATATCATAATCCGGTGCAGCTCCTTCAGGTTTGAATCTGAGTAAATAACCTGGTAGTAAGTAATCCATCCAAGGTCCCATAAACATTGAAACTGCAACGAATGTTAGAATTGGAACTGATAACGGTAAAATGATTTTGACAAATATTTGGAATTTTGAGGCTCCATCAATCATTGCTGACTCATCTAGGTCCTTAGGTATTTGCGATAGGAATCCTTTAATTAACCACAGATTACCTGGTATCGATCCACCGATATAGAGAATAGATAGATAAGTCGGTTCACCAAGTAGCTTAAATTTCCAGAACAATACATACATCGCAATCAACCCCATAAATGATGGGAATGCTTGTAGTACTAAAATAGTAAGTAGACCAGCTTTTTTACCTTTAAATGAAAATCTTGCAAATACATAAGCAGCACCAGTAATTAAGAAGGTACCAACTGTCATATTAATCAATGCAATCTTAAGTGTATTCCAATACCATCTTGCAAAGTTAGTCTCGTCAAATAAGTATCTAAATGCTTCCCAACTTGGTGTATCTGGCCAAATTTGATTTGGAATATCTGTTCGAAGATTCGAGAATGCCATACCAAAGATATAGATAACTGGAACGATGACGACCACAGCAACTAATGTGATTTGCGCATAAACGAATATTTTTTGAATGATACTTGAGAACTTGAAAACCTCACGTATTGCTTGTTTTGAGACGTTTCTTCTCTTGGGTTGATAATTATAGTAAACAAAACCATATACAGGGATCAATCCAATTAAGCCTGGTTTAATTCCTCCATATCCCTTTTTACTTGCATAATCAACAACAAGCCCTTGATGCAACATAAATGAAATAATAATTGCATAAACTGTAAACATTGTTTGTAATAAATTGTTATTAATCGATGTAAAGATTAAGAAAGAAACAGGAACGATAATCAGAATTGCTACAATCAGTAAAAGGCCATATAAAGCAATTCTCTTCCCTAAAATCTCAGGGCTTACTAAGTGTTTAAGTTCACGATCTGATACTATCTTCAATGATTCTTTTTTATGAAAATATAGATATCCAAAAATAGGAATCAAAGCGATTAATCTTGTACGAAAACCTTCATATCCTTTTTTAACTGCATAATCATATACTGTTCCATAGTTCACTAAGATTGCCAATAAAAGTATATAACCAAGTAATGAAAAAGTTATTGTTATTGTCATTGTCTTAGTCCTCCTGGAATGCTCTAGTTCTAGATAAGTTCCATGCAGTGATGGATCCTACGAACAAGAATATGAGTACTGAGAATACAGATGCCATGTTGTAAATGGAGTAGTCAACGGTTAGTTTATACATCCATGAGATCAAGATATCTGTATCACCTGCAAACCCCCTACTAGCAACCCCAGCATTTGGTCCACCACCTGTGATAAAGTAGATGACCCCGAAATTATTGAAATTACCTGAGAAAGTCATAATTAAGATTGGAGCTGTAGAATATAAAACGAGAGGCATTGTAATTTGAAAAATCTTCTGGAATCGATTGGCTCCATCAATATCTGCGGCTTCATAGAGTGTCGCATCAATTGCAGTCATAACACCTGTCATCAATGCCATGAAATATGGGAATCCTAACCAAATATTGACAACAACTAAAGCCGTTCTAACAAAAGTTGGATTAAAAGGATTCGTAAACCATTGGATATTGTCTTGACCTAAATAAAAGAATTTAGCTAAACCAGTTAGTGAGTCAAATGGTACTCTTAACATTCCCAAATTAATTAAAAGATCATAGACCCCAATATCTTGAAGTAATGCGTTGATAAATCCAAATTCATTAAACATAACTGAGAACACCATTTGTGATAATAAGGCTGGTATCGCCCATGGAAGAATTAGAATGGTACGCCAGAATTTTCTAAATACAACACTTTCACTATTTAAGATAAGTGCTTGGAAGAATCCTCCGAAGAACACTGTAAATGTTGATAAAATAGCCCAAACTACAGTCCAACCAAGTACACGCCAAAAGGCTTGTCCGAAAGAAGACCCGAGTCCTGATGCAAAATTAAATAAGGCAAAGAAATTTTTTAATCCCACCCAGTCAAATGTGTCTACCATCGAAGCATTCCCTGAAATATTGGTGAATGCGATAACGAAACCGAACACAATTGGCATAATGGAGATAAATGCAAGAACAATGACGGCAGGAAATAAAATGATATATTCAAAACTACGTTCATAAACATCCCTGAAATATGGAATATCTTTTAGAACTTTTTGTTCTAATCTCTTAGCTTCTGATACCTTATAGGCATCAGCAATACTCCAAATCATAAATATCGATAATAGTAATGATCCGATTACACCAATGAGACCTTCTAGCAATAACATCGTTGAAACGTGTCCACGAATTGGTACTTCTTCTAGAGGCTGAACCTCCAATAAATTAAACATTGTATACTGTGAAGTTGAATTCCCTACCATCGCTTCATAAAGAGCCATATGCCCTGTATAATTGACTTTATAGGTAGTACCTAAAGTTGTAACTGCCCAATAACCTCTTACAAATACACCAGCTTGATCGTAGAAAAAGTTATTAAAGTCTCTTTCAAAAGCATCTTTGATGTTGGGGTTCATTTCAAAATAAACCTTCATCATCAATCGTGTAAAGTCACTCTTTGTGTATTGATTCCATGAAAATGAATAGGTATTGAGCATAGCATGTCTAAATGACACAAATAACGGAGTTTCTTTATATTGCAAGCGTGCTGAATTATAAATAAGTCCAGGTTCAAAATATTCAAATATAACGCCATTAATTACGTATAATGGTCCTGAAACAGTTATACGGCTGGATGATATATTTGGTACGACTTCTTGTGTTAAAATATTGATCAAAACATTGACACCATTATCTGATGCTCTAACAAAATAGATGCCTGAGTTGCGATAGATTTCACCATTTTTTACAAATGTTGTCAATCCTTCTCTTGAAGACAATATATTGTTTTCATTGAGTTCTCCAGTGAGAACTGTCGTTTCTACATATTCTTTTTTGTTGCTTCCGTCTAATTGTGTAACATCTCTTTCAACATAGTATTTATTGTCAAAATCTTTATAAAGTGTTTGTCTTCTAAAGATGTGAATCTTTCCTGTGTCGTCAAATCCATCAGCTAAAAATACCTCTTGTGTATCAAGGTTTGTATACACAATCGGGTTATTATCTTTTAAATCTTTCGCCATGAATTCAATAAAGATTTCTTCCGTTAAGTTATCTGGTCCACCAATTTCAAGTAAAAGGTCCTCAAAAGGTTGATACACCAATCCATCAAATTGATATTCTGGATAAAAACCATTGATGTACCATAAATCGCCTAAATCATTACCAACCATTTTGTCATAGGGATCAATTTCCTCAAAATAGCTACTTGAAACTAACTCAATCGTTACGAGTGATGCGAAAAAAACAAAAAAGAATAAGGCTTTTAGAAATTGCCCGTTTAGTACTTGCCCGAGTCCCCAAATGATACCCGAGGCTATAGCCTTAATGATGCTTATAATCTTCATATTGTCCTCCAAATTAAACCAAATGAGGGCGGCAAGTATATCTGCCGCCTTCACCTAAGTTTAAATTTATAATGCTTTAATTATGATTAGTTCCCTTCGCCCAAGCCTGCGCTTGTGCGGTAGGAAGCTTCAGCAGTTGCAGCAGCAGTTGCTGGAGCGATAGCGTTATTCCAAACTTGAATAATCATTGTTTCGCCTGGTCCCCAGTAATAAGTTACTTGTGGGATTGTTGGCATTGGAACTGAAGTTTCAAGTTGAGCAGCCATAGCCATCAACAATACGTCTTCATTAACGCCTTCGATATTTTCTAGTAAATCAGTCTTAAGAGCAGGTAATTTACCTTTGTATTCATATTGCAATTCCATAGCGATATCAGTATTTAAGAATTCAACAAACTTAATTGCATCTTCTTTATGATCTGAATACTTGTAAACTGCAGCCATCATTGCACCAGCAAATGTCTTTGTTGGATTGCCATTGATTGAAGGCATTGGAGCAACTGCATAATTTAATGTAGCTGACTTCTGATAAGCTTCATGATTCCATGGACCAGCAATAATGTAAGGAGTCTTACCTAATTCGAAGTTTGCACCAGCAGTAACTGAGTTATGAGCACCAGTTCCTGTGACTTGAGGCTTCAATGTGTTTACCATCCATGTTAATGCAGGAACTGCATTCACGAATCCAACTGCTGATGGATCATCAAGAGTTGCACCAAATGGATAGAATCCAAATGCTGAGTAAATATGTTGATTGAAGTAACTATCTCCCCAATGGCTTGATGTACCAAGGTAGAAGTAACCTTTTTGAGCATTTGTACGTGTGTCACCAGCTGCATTGTCAGCAGCAGGTTGTGCATTCCATATAGCAGCTTGAGCTAATAAAGCTTCATAAGTTGTATGTGGAGTTGTAACTAAATCAGTGTTGTAGAATAAACCAACAGATTCAATTGACATTGGAACAGCATATAGACCTTCAACAGCATTTGGGCTGCTTGGATCAAATGATTTAGCACCTTCATCATAAGTCAATGTAGCAATACTTAATCCTAGTTCATGAGCACGAGCTTCTAATTTAGTCTTTGTTGCAGTTGGAAGTGGGTAAACTAAATCTTCTAGAACTGCTTGAGCTAAATGGTCATGAGGGAATTGGAATACGTCAGCACCATTTCCTGAAGGACCGAATGTCTTTAACATTTCACGAGCATCTACAGAACCGTAATGTTGATGTTCAACAACGATATTTGGATATAATTTGTTGAATTCAGCGATAACAGCAGTCATATATTCACCAGCTTCATCGTCGATCCAAACAGTAATCTTAGATTTTTGAGTAAATGTATCACCAAAGTCTATACGTTGACCATTGTTTACTTCTTCAGTAGGAACTACTGTTGGTTCAACTGTTGGTTCGCCTTCATCAGGTTTACACGCAGCCAATGAGAATACAGCTAAGAAAATAAATAATACAGATAATAGTTTTTTCATGGGCGGCCTCCTTAAGAACTCTTGGCAACTCTGAAGATAAACGTTTCTTCAGTTACATTGCCCCATTTGTCAACAACACGCAACATGATTGTATAATTACCAACTGTTCTTGTATCTAGGACTGAATTTGTGCCCTTTGGTACATAAACGAATGGTGTAATATCGCCATCACGGTCATCAACTACTCTAAATCTTGGGAATAAGTTTTGATTAAATGGTTGACCCCAAGCTACATCAATAATTCTTTCAGCAGGAACTTTACCAACGATTCCTGATGGTGAAATAAATGTAAGAACTGGAGCTTCAGTATCCATTGCTAATTCAATTGAAGCTTCAACATTAACTTCTGCTTCACGAACTGGAGCTGGATATTTGTCTACTGGTGCATCAATATCTTTCCAAGATAATACAACATCTTCAAAAGTAATTGCATCTACATTGTTAGGAATAACTAAAGGACGGTTTGTTGCGACATATTCATCATTATCCCAACTACCTCTTGTCCACTTGTATTCTAAGTTTGTAAATGGTTCAGTAACACTAACTGTGAAAGTTAAAGTGTAAACTTGTGTAGTTCCAACTCTTGTTGCAACATAAGCAGCTGCACCTGGAGTCCAAGCTGGATCTAAACCAGAACCTGCAATACTTAATACAGCATCAGTAGGAGTGTTAGCAGGAACTGTAACATTGAGTGTTACTTCAACATCCTTAGCGACTGCTAATGTGTTAAATAAACTAAAGAACACTTCATATTCTTTTGTATTATCTAATTCATCTTCTAAAATAATAACAAATGCGTTCAGAGTTGCATTCGAAGTTGCAAAGTCAACTCTTTCAATTGCTAGTGGATCACCATAAGTGTCTGTACCAGTAATTTCACGAACTGTAAACCAACTTTCAATAGTTGCTCTTGCTGCATCCTTATCTGTTGCTTCTGGATAAGGTGATGTAATTTGAGCACTTGTCTTCACGATAATGGTAGTTGGATCAACAGCATAAGTACCGCTCTTGTCTTCGTTACCGAAAGGCATTAATTTAAATGTAAATGCTTCTTCTTTGAAACTAGCAAAATCGTTATAATAAACGTTATCGCCAGATGTATAAGCATCGCCTTTGCTAACTACATAAGCAATACCAACTTCACCGACAGCTTCAGCACCTGATAAGTTAAGAGATACGTCACCTGTCTTCTTGTTTGCATCAGCACCAGCATAAATTAATAAACCTGCGCCAGCAGCATCTGCATATGCCATGAAACCTTTAACTTCAACTCCTGAAGGAGCTAAACCAGCTTTAGAAAATACTTGTGCTGGAGTTCCCCATTCTGGACCAGTACCTTGCCATCCCCAAGAATGAACACCTAATGTTTCTTCGTATGCACCTGATGGGTCGAAATAAACAACCAACATGTTGAATGCATCATTCTTAGCAATAAAATGACCAGGGTTGTCAGTTGCTGTAGCAGCACCTTGGAATACATAAACGTGAGTTGTTTGATCTTCCACGATAGCACTTGCATCGATATTGATATCTCCTGTTAACTTACCACGAGTTTGAAGTCCATCCCAGTCAGGACCAGCTCCAACCCAGTCAACAGCGATAAATCCTACGCTTGTACCTACAGCGACATCATTAAAATTAAAATAAGCACCAAAATCATCTACGCCGTCTTTAAGTTTACCAGCGGCAGTGCTTCCCCAAGCCCATGAGCCTAGATCGTCGTAATCTCCATCCCATGCTTTGAAATGGACTACTAAATTCCCTGTACCAGCAGCATAGGATCTAGTTCCAAAGAACACCAATGCTGTTGCCAAAAGAATTAAAGCTAAAAACACTTTCTTCATTTTTTTCCTCCTATTTGTTTAAAGAATGCTAAACCATCCTTGACACCTAAATCATATCATATAAATATGAGAAATGTAAACGCTTTACAAATTACTGCAATGTGCAACCGTTTTCCTTTTGAAATCGCTATCATATATAAGGAGTTTTGTAGTAAATACGTGTTATATTGTTTATGAGGGAGGTTATTTGAAAATGAAAAAAATAATCGCAATTTTATTATTAGTACTTTCCATATTTACGATTGGACTAACCACAGTGGCAAATGAGTTGCCAACATCACTTGTCGTTCATTACTATAGATATGATGACACTTATACAAATTTTAATATGTGGGTTTGGGAAGCTGAACCAACATCTAGAGGTGGAATTCAACATGATTTTGATCCACTACAAAAGGATGCTAAAGGTGTACATTACACAATTGATTTATCCTTGAGTTATCCAACTGCAACTAAGCTTGGTATTATTATCAAACAAGGTGGATGGGATGGATATCGTGAAATTGGTGGCGATCGATTCATTGAATTGAGTGAAGTTGAAGTCATCAATGGAGTTGGTCATGCATATTTTGTTGAGCAAGATATCAAAATCGGTTTATCAGAGGCTGACTTAGCATTAAATATTCCTGATTATCGCGAAAAGATATTGACGGTTGCTTTTGATACTTCTCAAAGAATTTCTGCTAAGCTCACGCACGTTCCTTTAAGTTATGAGGTTTTTGAGAATGATGTGAGTATTTTAACAAGTTCAGTTGCTCCAACAACAAAAACACTTCTCATAACTGTACCAAATGTAAATATTTCTAAAACATATTCCTTAAAAGTTTTCTTTGCTGAAGGTAGAACATCAGAACAAATCGTATCACTTCAAAACTTATATGATACTCCTGCTTTTGAAAGTCTATATACCTATGAAGGAAATTTAGGTGTCAGTTTTGAAGAAGAATTTACAATATTTAGATTATGGGCTCCATTATCATCTGATGTCACACTCAATCTTTATAATCAAGGCCATCCAAATTATAATGATATGGGACAAGCAAGTAATGAACTAACTGCTTATCGAACTGAAGAGATGTATAAGATTGAAAATGGCGCATGGGAAGTCAAATTAACTGGAGATTTCGATTTTAAATATTATACGTTTAGTGTTACAAATAATAGTATCACGCATGAAGTCACTGATCCATATGCTTATTCAACTGGCGCGAATGGTATGCGTGCAATGATTGTTAATTTTGAAGAAACTAACCCAACAGGTTGGACTTATAATGATCGTCCAAATACAATTACCAATTTGACAGATTATGTAGTCTATGAACTTCATGTTAGAGATTTAACAACACACAGTTCATGGAATGGAAATGAGACTTACCGTGGAAAATTCATGGGACTTACTCAAGGTGGTACAACTTATACCGGTAATGATGTCACAGTTACCACAGGATTAGATCATATTGATGAACTTGGTGTCAATGCAGTTCAACTTCTTCCAATCTTCGATTTTGGTTATGTTGATGAAGTTCAAGTTGCAAATAATCCGAATTATACCAACTTATTCAATTGGGGCTACATGCCATATCATTTCAATACATTAGAAGGTTCATTTGCTACCAATCCATTTGATGGAAGAGTCAGAATCAATGAATTCAAACAAGTAGTTCAAGCATTCCATGAAAGAGATATCAGAGTCATTATGGATGTGGTCTATAACCATACTGGTGAGTCTCAAACCTCTAATTTCCATAAGATTGTTCCTGGTTATTATCATAGAATGACTGCTGAAGGTGGATTCTCTAATGGTTCAGGAACTGGAAATGAAACAGCATCTGAGCGCTCAATGATGAGAAATTTCATGCTGGATTCTATTGAGTTTTGGGCAACAGAATATAACCTTTCAGGATTTAGATTTGACCTAATGGCACTTCATGATTATGAAACCATGAATATGATTCAAGAAATGCTTGAAGATATTGATCCAACCATCGTCGTTTATGGTGAACCATGGAATGGTGGATCAACTCCTCTATCCAATTCAGAAGCTGCAGGTAAAGATAATATTAAAAATATGAATTTGGTTGGCGCATTCAATGACTACACCAGAGATGCAGTCAAGGGTTCAGTGTTCCAATCAACTGAAAGAGGTTGGGTTCAAGGTAATGCAACCAATTATACTTTCCAAGGCTTAATGTATGGTATTGTTGGTGGAATCGAATTTCCAGGTATTACTGAAATGGCTGAATGGCATTTAAATCCTAACCAAACCATTAACTATGTTTCAGCTCACGATAACAACACGTTATACGATAAATTAAGACTTACTGGCATTTCGATTGCAAATACAAAGGCTTTACAAATTCAGTCTAATGCAATCATCTTGACCTCTCAAGGTATTCCATTCCTACATGCAGGAGTTGAAATGATGAGATCAAAACCACTACCAACTGGTGGCTATGATCACAACTCCTATGAGTCTCCTGACTCTGTGAACCAATTGCGTTGGGATAGAAAAACACAATATGTCGATGTTTTCGAATATTATAAAGCTTTAATTGAAATTAGAACTACCTATAATCATTTTAGAATCAATAATGCAGCTGAAATTCTTGCTAGACTTGAATTTATCAATGCAAATTCAGGAAATCAAGCAATTGCCTATCGTATTGATGGTAAGGCTGGTGAACCTGAAATCGTCGTATTACATAGTGGAAACCCTGCTGGAGGATTGGCTCAAGTCGATTTAACTCCTGGTAAGAATTATAAAATGCTTACCTATGTGAATGAAACGAATACAGATGGTCTTGAAATTGTTTCTGGAACTCTATTTGCACCAGCAAATGTTTCAATCATTTTAGTTGAAGTAATGGATGATTCCATTGAGATCAAAGAATCTAGCGTAACTATTGAAAAAGGCGAAGCATTTAATCCAGCATCCAATGTGACCATCAATAATATTTCTGCTCAAGTATATTACTCAAATTATCATGACATTAACCGTCCAGGTCGTTACACGATCACTGTTGCAGTTAGAGAATCCTATGGTGAAGTCAAACATTATTATTACACCTTACATGTTGGTGGTAACTTGTTCAATGTCACACTTGATGACACGAAGATAGGAGGTTAAGACAATGAGAAAAATAACTATATTACTATTTATGTTGGCTCTCATCTTTAGTCTTATCTCTTGTAAACCAGATGAAACTCCAATATTAGAACCAGAAGATATCACAGTAGAAATTCAAGAAGAAACTGTTATTGGTACGATGATTCAAGTTCATGTCGTTGTTGGTATTGAAATTGAAACCTTAGATGAATTATTAGAAATTACTTTATCGATAGCAAGTCAAACCTATGAAAAGCATTTCGATATGATTGATGGAAGATCTTTCACTTTAAGAGTTTATCTTTATGCAAGTGAAGCAGATTTTACAGCAAATAATAATTCCTATGGCAATCATTTGTTCAATATCAATCAATCCCTTGAAAATCCTGGATTATCACTTGGTACAAACGCCTTAAAATTAGCATAAAAAAAGACGCATGAAGCGCCTTATGAAGGGAACTTAGGTTTCCTTCTTTTTTATTTTTTAAGCGAAAACTTTTTTACCGTAGATTAACATGGTTAGCATCGTCGCTAGACCCATTCCAAACTGGAAGAAAACAGGGGAGAATGCTGGTTCAATTAAACCAACTAAAAAGCTTAATAATGCTGGTAATCCCATCATTAAGACTAAGAATTTAAGTGATTCTTTGTAGGTAAAAAATGTAGAGTATCCAAATCTAAAGAGTTGAAGGACTAAGGAAAGTAATAGAATGAATAATATGTTTAATCCTAAGGAAATGAGTGTATTTACCATGATTGTATAAAAAATGATATATGGACCAAAGGTTTGCTCAATTTGTGTTCCAAGCTTTATATAAGCATCTGCTCGATCCTCATTATCCATTAAATTAATAGATCTGAAATTGACATCTTCTGTAAAGCCTTTATAATCGTATCCAATCATTTGAGCACCTTCACCATTGGTATAAATAATATTATCTTTGGTGAATAATACTTGCTTGACTGAAGTATCGTAATCAGTTCCTTGATAATTGAAAATATAGTCAATTCCTTGATGTGTATAATTGTATTCCTCATCTTCTTGCATACAATAAAGTTTGTTTGATGAAATTCCACATTCCTCAGGTAAATCCCAATTTGGAGTTTCATTTGTAAACGATTGTTCAATGAAGTCAAGTCTCCAACCTTGTTCTCGAACTATTAAATAATTCATCGGGAATAAATTAACTAAGGAAAGAATGATAAAATAGATACCAATTTTCCAAAATTTTTCATTTCGTATGGTTAGTATTTTTTTAAATTGAAAAGAATATTTAAAATAACGAAACAAAAACATTAACGGTAGTCCTCTATTTCTGATGGATTAATCGTAACAATCAGTGTTCCATATGCAGGAATGTCTAAACTTCCATAAAGAAGTTCTTCATAATCGAGAGTGATAGATGTAGCATCTGAAGAAAGATTATGAATGACTAAAACTGCTTGATTGATGGTTTCATATTGGTAATGTCTGATATATCCTTGAATGCTGGAATTATTGTTTTTATATGCAGAAAAATCATTTCCATACATCAATGCAGGGTTATTCTTTCTAATTTCAATCATTTCTTTATATGCATTGAATAAAGAATCTTGATCTTCTCTTTGCTCGATTAAGTTATCTGTATCGTCATTCGATCCATCGCTTGGTAGCCATGTTGTTTGAACCTCTGAGTTCCCCCATAAAAATGGTTGACGGCGATATTCATCATAGACTATGCCATATCCAGGAATGTTAGTTCCTTCATAGCGATATCCCTTCATACCGAGTTCATCACCATAATAAATGAATGGACTTCCTGGTAGGGTTAAGAGGATTCTTGCTGCAAGTGTGATTTTCTCTTTTGTATTGAAAATACTAAAACCACCCATAGATGCTAAACGATCTAAATCATGATTTCCAATAAATGGAGAATCAACGAATTCAGGATCGATATAACGATATGCATCGTATCCTTTTTTCAAATTAGAAACAAGTAAATATCTACTATTTCCGTTTCCAACCTTATCCCATATATTTGATGCAGCATTGAAATTGAATACTGAATCTGATCCGATATAATAATCAGCATATGCAAGATAATTATAATCAAATACTTCAGAAACAATAAAGCTGTTTGGATATTCTTCTTTGATATGAAGATTTAAATCCAGCAATAATAATGTATTTTCAAATGGAGCATTAATACCTTCTAGTAAATGCTTAGCAGCATCTACTCTAAAGCCATGAACACCTTTTTCAAGATAAAAATCCATAATATTCTTAACTTCATCAATGACTGCTTCATTTTTAAAGTTTAAGTCCTTCATTCCACCAACAAAGGATTCAAAGGCAGTATTTCCTTGCCATATATAATAATTACGATATGGGCTAGTTGTTGATGCAAGTGCAGATTGATACCAAGGATGCTGATCAGAGGTATGATTGATGACTAAATCAATTACAATCTTTATATTTCTTAATGCAGCAGCATCAATTAAATTCTCAAAATCCTCCATCGTGCCATAATCCGACTCTATACCATAATAATCGGTGACTGAATAACCATGATAAGAAGGCGATGGATTGACTGGTAATAACCATAAAGCAGTGATTCCTAGTTCTTCTAGGTAATCTAGGTTTTCTGTAATTCCGTTTAAGTCTCCAATACCGTCTTCATTACTATCAGCAAATGATCTTACAAAGATTTGATAATAAACATCGTTGGTTGGATTAACTTCACTTAAGTTGATTGCTGGTTCTGTTGGTGTCGGTGTTGGTTCATTGGGTTCTGTTGGATTTTGATCACACGCAGTCATCAAAATCAGCAGAAAGATTATCGTAAATATAGATATTATTTTTTTCATTAGAAACCTCTTTTTTTCATGGATTCAGACTTGCCTAAAATATTACTTTTGCCAGTTGGCTTTTCTAAGTCAATAACCTTAGTTTTAAATATGTAGTCATGAATAGTTCGACTCGTCTTATCATTCATAACGAAAAATGCGATGACAAGATATAGTCCAAATGTAGCAGCTGAAAGAGTTAGTTTAAACAATTCTCTTAAAATGACACGCCAAATCACTACATCACTACCATCTAAATTTGTTAATTTAATCTTTTGAATTCTTTTTCCAAATGTTTGTCCAGATGAGATAAAGTATGGAAGAAAATAAAAGCCTATGAAAGCACCTCCACTGACTACCCATGGTAGAAATGGTGCTATTTGTCCCATAAAAATGGATAAAATGATAAACAAGGTGACCCCTGAAGTATCGATTGAAAATGCTCTTACTCTTTTTTCAAATGATGGAACCATATAGCCTATACCTCTTTTCAAGTCTTCAATTCATTATATCATAATCAATTTGTGAAACCGTTTGCATCATAAATAGAAAAGGCCAAAATTGGCCATTTCATTTTATATAACTGAATATAATCTTTTTTCTTCTCCGATAAAGAGATAAGTATGATAGGAATTCGATAATACTATTGGATTTTCAATATAGAAATAATCGTGAACTTCTGCTTGATTTCTGAGTACATCCTCTAATACATCTCGAATGACAACTCCAGTGTCGATAGGGTTTGCACCATAAATGAAAGGATTATCTACTTTGTCAAAGATATACTCATTGGTTGAGACGAAATAATACTCATTATCTAATATCATCTGATAGCTGAAACCTGCCTTGTAGGCTGCAGCTACATCGCCACCTGTTTGACCAATAAAATCTTTAATATCTGAACCAAGTAAAGAAACTGTTTTTACCTTATTATCAAATGGGAAAATATCATAAAGTGTAGCAACTGTAATATTTTCAAGACTTGATAGGCTATCTCTAGTTCCACCAAAATTATGGAAACCAATATCTGCATTTGCTGATACTCGAATCAATTCAGCCATATAATATGTGAGTTGATCTCTAGAATAACTAGCTCCTGATTGTATAATGACTTCATTTAAGAGAGGAGATATTTCTTCTACATAGGTCAAGATTAAGTCTGCAATTACTTGATTGCTTGTAGTTAATCTTGGTTCAAATGCTTGATCTGCTCCATAGACAGTAGCGGGATATAGATTTTTAGCGGTCGCTCCAATAACCTCACCTGCTAAATTGAGTTCTATTTGTACTCTACCTACTGCTGTGCCATTCGCTCCTGATTGAATGATTGGCATAGTCACACCACTTCTTAAGAAATTGTTGACATAGCTTTGATGGGAGTGCCCATTGAAAACTGCATCCACTCTTTGACTTCCTGTAAGATTACCAATTCCTGTGTTGGTTGTTCCACTTGAACCATGAACTACCACTAAAACTACATCCACATCATGATTTGTTCTCAATTGTTGTGCGTAATGACCTGCCCAAGTAATTGGATCATCGAAGTAGTAATCTTCTACCATCGATGTTGCAATACTATTTTCTAATCCATAACCCATAAGCCCTATAATCCCTACTTTAAGATTACCTTTTTGAATAATAGTATAAGGATCAATATGTTCAGGTCTTGTCGTTGTGTTCTTTAGGAAAACATTAGCAGCAAGCAATGGAAATTCTGCTTTCATGCCTAAAGTTTCTGGATTAAAATATTCAGTAACTGTTGATAATCCCCAATCGAATTCATGATTCCCTAAGACAAATGCATCCAAAGACATTTGATTGAGCACATCAATCATTGAACTCCCTTTGAAATAATTGGATAGGACAGAGCCTTGTAAAATATCTCCGCCTGTTATAAATAAAGTGTTATCTGGATTCAATTCCTTTTCATCTAGTATTAGGTTACCAATTCTTGCAAGCCCTAGTTGACTGCTATTATTTAAAATCGCTCCATGTGTATCATTGATATAGAATATGTTTAGATTTGTAATATTATCTAAGCTATCTGGATGTAATACTGTAATATTAATGGTAATCGAAAATGTATTGCCTGAACTATCAGTAACGGTGTAGGTGACAGGATAGTCTCCTTCGGTATCATATTTTACTCGACTGGATTCAACACTAATTCTTGAAGTAATATTGCCTTCGATATTATCATATGCTGAAAGGTTAATTAAAAAATCAGGTTCAGGATCACCAATATAATAAGTCATATGAGAGGCTCCTATTATAACTGGTGGTATAGTATCAATTTCTTGATTTGAATCGATGACTATGACTTGCACAGTTTTTGTAGCTTTGTTTCCTGATAAATCACTCACTATATATCTAAGGTTATAAATACCAGAGGTTTCGTAATCAATATCGGTATCATCAACTATAATTGAATCTGAAAGATCCCCATCCACAGAATCCAATGCTTGAACACCATCTAAAAAATCAGGGACAGGGTCTCCAATTGTATAAGTGAATTCTTTAGTAACTGTTATGTTTGGTGGAACTAAATCTTTGATTTCAGTTTGATCCGTGCAAGCTGATAAAGCAAAGATAGTGATAAGCATAATAAATATATGGAATAGTCTCTTCATGATATTACCGTCCTTTGGTAAAAGTATTATAACATAATCTAAGATTATAACTATTTTATTTGTGTTATAATCATATTTGTGAGGTATCAAAAATGAAAAAACAACATAATTTATTCGAACTTTTTTGGGTTTTTTTCAAAATTGGAGCAATGACTTTCGGTGGTGGATTGGCGATGATGCCCATCATGAGAAAGGAAGTTGTCGAAAAAGAAGGTTGGGTAGATGACGAGGATATCCTAAGGATTCTTGTTATTTCCGAATCTACTCCTGGTGTTTTCGCAGTCAACTCTGCAACCTTTATCGGCTATAAAATTGCTGGATTTATGGGAGCACTTGTAGCTACTTTAGGTGTAATCATCCCCTCTTTTTTGATTATATCCGTTATATCATTCTTTATTATTCAATTTAAAGAAATAACACTTGTCTCCTATGCATTTTACGGTATTCAAGCAGGTGTCGCAGTTTTAATCTTTAGGGCTGCACTCAAACTTTCAAAAAAGATTCATTTTACACTATTCAGTATCTTGATATTATCGTTTTCTATTTTAATTGCTACTTTTACAAGTATCAGTGTATTATATATTTTATTATTTGGTGCTGTTTTTGGTATCCTTTATGGTTTTGTGATTCATCTTAAGGAGGCGAAAAACGATGATAATTGAGTTACTACAATTATTTTGGATTTTCTTTAAGATAGGTCTATTCACCTTTGGTGGTGGGTATGCAATGATTCCACTCATTCAATATGAGCTTGTAGGTAGAGGATATATTACGATGGAACTGCTTTATGATTTCATCGGTATTAGTGAATCCACACCAGGACCAATTGCAATCAATATGGCTACATTCATCGGCAACGATGCGATGAGAGAATATGGTTTTATAGCTAGAATTCTTGGTTCTATGGCAACTACCATAGGAGTTGCACTACCTTCATTTATTATCATATTACTCATCGCTTCATTAGGCAGTAAATTTTTACAGAGCAAATTCGTTTCTGAAGCATTTAGAGGACTTAAACCTGCTGTTATTGGACTGATCTTTAGCGTTTCAATTGGATTAACTGTACGCGCTATATTTCCAAACATCAAATTTGATGAGCTGATATTTGATTTAACAGGTTTCAATTATAAGAGTTTAATCATCTTAACAATCGTTATTCTAGCTGGGATATTCTACAAGAAACTTTCACCAATTAAAATCATATTGCTATCTTCTATTTTGGGAATGATAGTCTATAGTATCTTTTAGAGGGTGACGATATGAAAGATTTAACCTGGCTAAGACATGATAATATTGCGCATCGCGGACTACATAAAAAAGATAAAAGCATTCCTGAAAACTCTCTATTAGCCTTTAACAAAGCGATAGAAAAAGGATACTCGATTGAACTTGATTTAAATGTATTAAAGGATGGGACAGTAGTTTCATTTCATGATATCAATTTAAAAAGATTATGTAATGATCCAAGAGATCTATCTGATTTAACAAAAGACGATATTCAAGGCTTAAAATTGCTTAATACTAATGAGCATATCGCAACACTTGAAGAGGTTATCTTCTTGGTTGACAATAAAGTCCCCTTGTTAATTGAGCTAAAGCCTCATGGAAATGTAGTATTTTTATGCGAATCCTTTATGAAGATTATGAATAATTATCAAGGTGTTTATGCAGTATTTTCATTTCATCCAAAAGTAGTTCAATGGTTTAAGAATAACCATCCAGAAGTCATTCGTGGTCAAATCGCAGAGTATTTTAAAGACAATCAGCAAATGAACTTCATCTCAAAATATTTAATGAAATCAATGTTTTTCAATCGGTTTACGAAACCAGATTTTGTAAGCTATGGAATTTATGACATGCCAAACAAGTACTTAGATAAATTAATGAAAAAGGGCATGACTATCATCAGTTATGCAGCAAGAACTCAAGAAGAACTTGATTTCGTAAGATCTAGATATCACAATTCAGTATTTGAATATTTTGAACCAAAAAATTAAGGGTGCCGATTGGCACCCTTATTTGTTAATCCATATCTACATCGAAACTTTCTAAAATAGTTTTCTTCTCTGCTTTTGAATCACCATGCTTAGTGAAGAACATGGTTATAAATGCAGTTGCTACAAAGAATGTAGCGTAAGGAAATAATGCTTTTTGATGAATAGAATCCATCAAGAATCCGGATAGGATTGGAGTTAGAATTTGTGCTGCCATTGAAAATGAGTAATAATACCCTGTGTATTTCCCAACATTTGAACCTTTTGCAAGTTCTACAACCATCGGATATGAGTTGACGTTAATGGTTGCCCAACCAATACCAGTTAGGCCAAAGATGATAAACATCAACCAACCAGTATCTTTTGTCAGGAAGAATACTGAACCAAAGCATAATGTCAATAAGACGATACCAGCAAGAATTGTTTTTCTTCTTCCGAACTTAGTTGATAATATACCAATAGGAATGAATGCAATAATTGCAGTAACATTAGCGACCAATAATGGTAATGTGAATGAAGGAAGTTGTAAAATCTTTGGTGCATAATCGGATACCTTCGTCATGACTGCATTATAGCCCATAAACCATAAGAATACTGAGATTAAAATTAAATATAGAGATAGTTTCTTGTCTTTTGGAAGATCATTCATGTCATGAACATCATCATCATCTTCAGATAAACCATGTTGAATATCAAGTGCTACTCTTTCAGCAACCAACTTAGGTTCCTTAACCTTCCATAAGAAGAATACTAGAACCAATAACATGATAATCCCTACACTAATGAATGCCATTGTGTAATTCACATAAGATCTACCACCAAGTCCAAAGACTGTCAATAGCACTAATGAGGTCACACCAGCAGCTGCTCCCATTAGATTAATGATTGCGTTTGCTTTACTTCTTAATGGCTTCATAGTGACATCAGGCATTAAGGATACAGCTGGTGATCTAAATATTGACATAGCAATTAACGCTATCAATAAGATTCCAACGAAAACAACAAAATTGAATGGATTTGCAACAGTTACCATCCACGCTAAATCACTTAAATAGGTGTGATAATAACCATCAAGATAAGACTGATCAATTCCAGTTAATGTTGAAGCGGTATTATTCGCTAGAATTTCATTCATGGGCTCGTAAACGTTAGATTCCCAACTATCAAATCTAGCTTGAGTAATTTCGCTATCTGCAAGTGCAGTCACTCTTTCTAATCTCATTTCTAGAGTGAGACCTTTCCAGAAAACCTCAAGTTCCTTGACTTCATCAGGAGAATCAACAATGAGTTCATATCTTTGAATAATCGTTGTATCTTCTATTCTATTGGTTTGTAAGTTATCAACAAATGATAAGCCGATGAATGCGAAAGCTGCTACAACTGTCCCTATAATCACATAAGGAGTTCTTCTTCCTAATTTGTGATTGGTTCTATCTGATATCGCACCAAATAAAGGTAACATAAATAAAGCAAGTACGTTATCTAGTGCCATGACAACACCTGACCATGTTTGGTTTAGACCAAATTTGTCAATTAGAATCTTTGTAATAATTGAATCGTATGTCTGCCAGAAAATTGTGATAATGAAAAATGCTAAACCAACGTAGAACGTCTTTTTGTAATCGAGTTTCATATCTTCACCCTATCTTCATTTTTTTCAAATCGTTAAAAATATTATAGCATGTTTTTTTGAATATGATTTCTTTTGAAAATCAATTTTAGATGAAACTTACAAAAAAAGGGATACCAAGAATTTTGGTATCCCTTATTATCGTTAATTCATTCTATTGAAGTAGCTGGAAGAATTTTGATACCAAATCAAATTCCCAAGCTGCACTATTATGAATACCACCAAGATTTGTTGACCACCATGCTTGATCTAAACCTGTTAAGTTAGCCAATACAAATGCTGGTAGAAGTTGAATAGCAGCACCTGCTTGTTGAGTAACAAAATGTGCAAAAACATTTGTGAATACTGGGTCTGTAGTATTTGCATCGACATTTCTACGACCGATAACACCATGTTGTCCATCAGAACCTGCATAAATAAACTCTATATCTGTTAAAACATCTGTTGCTGTTAAAGCACCAAATCTAAAATATCCAATAAGTGAACCTGCAGATCTTCCCTTAAGAATAGAGTCTTCAATCACTACTCTTGTTAATGTAACTGCTGAAGTTGCTGCGTTAGTATAACCAATAATTCCACCAACACCAGCATCAGTAGAAAAGTTTGTTGATTCTGCTGTCGATCCAAAGATATAAACATCTGTCATTGTAGCTGCATGATCTGAACGACCAGCAATGAATGCGACATTCTTATTTGTATTCGTAGCTGTTGAATTAAGAACTTGTAAGTTAGTAATCGTAAATGACAATGATGCATTACCGATAACGACACCAACACCTTCGCCTGCTGTACCAGCTGCTGATGAGTTTTTAATAACTACATTGTTAATTGTAGTTTCAGCAGTCTCAATTCTACCAATTAAGACACCAACTCTACCAACTGCGTTTACATTTGCATTATCAATAGTTAAATCATGAATGACTGCACCATTGGTTCTTTGGAAGATACCACCATAGACACCAGTTCCTTCTCCAGTAATCGTGATATTTGATATGGTCTTCCCATTACCATTCAAAACACCACCAAATGATGTTCCATTTCCTGTTACTGTCCATGTGAAACCTGTAAAGTCAATATCATTTGCTAAATAGTATTCAGTATTTGAACCACTCTTTGTCATATCATGGAATTCTTGAGCAGTTGCTATTGCTGTACCAGCAGGTACTACAACTGATGCTTCCCACTTCGCATAAAGAGTCGTATTCGATGTGACTGTATCGGTTGCGAAATTCCAAGCTGTAGTTAATCCAACTTCTTTATACCAACCCATGAAATCAAAACCATCCTTAGTTGGTGCAGTAGGTTCAGTGATTGTTGAACCTTGCATCACATTGGTTAATGGATCAATAGCTACTCCACCATCAACTTCAAATGTAACAGTATAAGTAATTGGAGTCCATTTTGCATATAATGTTGTATTAGATGTAACTGTATCGGTTGCGAAATTCCATGCTGTTGTTAATCCAACTTCTTTATACCAACCATCAAATGTATAATTTGCTTTCGTTGGAGCTGTTGGAGCAGTAATCATTGTACCTGACATGACACTTGGTAGACTTGCTACTGCTGAACCTCCATCTACATCAAATGTAACTGTATAAGTAATTGGAGTCCATTTTGCATATAATGTTGTATTAGATGTAACTGTATCGGTTGCGAAATTCCAAGCTGTAGTTAATCCAACTTCTTTATACCAACCATCAAATGTATAATTTGCTTTCGTTGGAGCAGTTGGTGCAGTAATCATTGTACCTGACATGACACTTGGTAGACTTGCTACTGCTGAACCTCCATCTACATCAAATGTAACTGTATAGGTAACTGGAGTCCATTTCGCATATAATGTTGTATTCGCAGTTACAGTATCGGTTACGAAATTCCACGCTGTTGTCAATCCAACTTCTTTATACCAACCGTCAAATGTATAATGTGCTTTCGTTGGAGCAGTTGGTGCAGTAATCATTGTACCTGACATGACACTTGGTAGACTTGCTACTGCTGAACCACCATCTACATTAAATGTAACAGTAAATGTAATTGGAGTCCATTTTGCATATAATGTTGTATTAGATGTAACTGTATCGGTTGCGAAATTCCAAGCTGTAGTTAATCCGACTTCTTTATACCAACCATCGAATGTATAATTAGCTTTCGTTGGAGCAGTTGGTGCTGTTGCTTTCGCACCTGAAACAATTGTTTGACTATCAACTGCTGATCCACCATCCACATTAAATGTAACTGAATATGTCACGATAGGAACTGCTTTAACCATCAAGACAAACACTTTTGTAACTGATAATTCACCATCAGTTATCGTTGCTGTCATCATTACAGGAGTATCCGCAGCAGGTCTTGTAACAACACCGGCATTGGTAATTACATCGGTATTACCACTCACCCAAGTCACATCGAATTCACCTATTTGTGAAGGTAAAGTCAAATTAGATGTGACATGAAGAATTGAATTCGATGCTGCATATTGAATCGCAAGTTCATCTTTAGCAGTATCAAGAGCTTCACTATTATCTCCTGTTCCACCACAAGCTGTGATAAAAATCACCATGAGTAGTACCATTGGTACCCTTAAAAATTTTATAAAACTTTTTCTCATAAACCCTCCTAAAAGTTCTTTATATTTTCTCAATGTTAGCCATTGAGTGATAACCAGTCAAATGATTCAGATGTTGCTCCTAGAATAGCTTCCTCCAGGTATTCCTCAAGCACATTAATAGAGACAAGCTTGTGATTTGAATAGGGCAATTCTGTAATCGTTGTCCATGAAAACGGAAGTATTGGTTCTGAATTGGCACGAATAAAAGGTGTATCTGAATCTTCGGAAGATCCAAAGAACGTGTAATCACCAAGAACAAATAAAGAGTCAATCACCTTATATTTCCCTGTCATTGTTGGATGGTCTGCACTAACTTGATTTGATTTGATGACCTGAGTCACACCATATATGATTGAATTTTCCATCAATATAGCCCCGTTTTCGGTCGTTACAAGCGCTTGATTGGTTAATTGCCTATTATATATGGATTGTGCAAATAAGGTCGGATAAACCTCTCTCACGTGGTTTCTCATCTCATAAACTTCAGTAGCATCATAAACATTATTGAATAAATGTACATCTCCTCCGCGAAGTCTTGGGAATCGATCCTGTAAATTTTTAATATAGCTATTATAAATCGTGAGTGTAAATACATTTCCAACTCGAAGTGAAGATCCACCAAGAAGGAAACCTTTTTTCTGGAAACTATTTAATTCCATGATTTCATGCATCGACATACCTGCATTTCGCATTGCATTATAATAGCTGTAGGATAGACGGTTTGTTTCAAGATAGTCAAACTGCGCTTGAATAAAGCTATTGGGCTCAAATACAAGCTTCATATAAGAAAATGTAGCATTTTTAACTGTTGCTTCTAAGTTACTGCCTGCTTTAAAGTCGATTAATCCATCATATGCTTTACCAAGCTCGATATGATCAAACCAGATACCATTGATTGTATCTAGTGTGAAATAATCCCAGTCATTGGAATCATAATCACCTTTTGTAGCTTCATCCCATTCCCAAAGCTCATCAAATTTGAGATTTCTAATAACGATATTATTTGAACGCTTAATTGAGAATGCAGCATGTTTAATGGTATGTCCATTTTCTGAGAAGATAACAAGACCTTCATGATACTTACTGTTGGATCCATCACGATCTTGAATAACAATCTTACCAACACCAGTTTGTTTTAAAATAGGATGCATCTTTGGCGTTGCATGTGCTTCTAGATTTCGAATCGTTCCATATTGATTTGTCATTTCTAGGTAACCAAGATTTAAATCAGCTCTAATTTCGATGATTCTTGCTGCTGTAGTTCCAAGAGATGAACTATTTTCTGCATTGATTGCATTCATAAATTCAATCTCATTATTGACTACATAGTACCCTGGTTGACCTTCTACAAGGTTTGGAATAGACAGATGACCAAGAGCAAAACCTGTTAGCTGATAATCAGCTATATCGAAGGATACAGCTGCGGTTTGTGATTTAACCAATACTTCTATTTCTTTAACTCTGGTGAATCCTGCCTTAGAAATTGTAGCGGTTAAACTCACATGGATATCATCAGTTTCATGTCTACTCACAATTCCAGAATTGGTTATAACATCAAGATTTGATGATTGCCAAGTGATTCCGACATTAGAAACTGATAAAGGAAGTAAAATATTCGATCTGATATCATTCGCGAAAGGAATCGATAACTGATTATAGATATCCTCAACGAGTGCTTCAAAATCAATTGGTGCTTCTGGGTCAAATGATGATTTACCGTTTTCAGTTTCACTGCTCGATTCAATCAATATGTTTTTTAAATATGTTGTAGGATCTACGGATGCAACGTTTTGATGACCGACAATTCTTATTCTAATCTTTGTAATATCTAGGTCACTTGCAAAACCAATGCCACCTGCTGGAGTAACTTCAAACAACTGGTCATTTACTTTAATAAAATATTTATAGGTGTCATATGCTGTATCAAAGATGATAATTGCTTGGTGATATTGATTTGGAGTAACACTCATGATAGTTGCATTGACTGCAGTTTCACTACCATCTTGATTACGATATGTATAACGATTGGCTCTGTTTGCTCCTACAGTCAATACTCTTTCTGTGTTATGAATCATTTCAATCGTGAAGGCTGCTCCTCCAACTCCTTGCATGAAGTCAAAGACTAAAACATATCTGCCATCAATAAGTGAAGGGATGATTTGTTCGTATGTTGCTTCTAGAGTTTGTTCTGTAAGCTTAAGTGTTTGTGCATTTTCAATGACTGCAGTACCTACTTTCACTTCAGTCCAGTCTGTCGTGCCTAAATGTGTTCCTATGCTATAATCAAAATCCTCTTCGAAGATAACTTCACCTAGAAGCGCATATTTTGCATAGAGTGTTATTGATGATTCAAGATAGTCTTGATTGAATAGAACCGTGAGGTTAGCATCTAAATACCAATTTGAGAATCTATATAGATCGAGTTCTGGTTTTGGTAGCTCTAATATTTTTTGATTTTCATAGAAATCAAGTGGAGAAACGAAAGAGCCACCCAAACTATCAAATGTGATGGTATAAAGGATTGCATCTGTGAATCTCGCCTCAATTGTTAAATTATTTGTTATTGGTGTATTAAAATCAAATGGTTCTGAATCCATAAACCAACCCTCGAATATTTTCCCTAATATTACTGGGTCTTCTGGACTTACAGCAAACTCATTTTCAACAATAACTTGAACTTGACCACCAATCGTTACATTATAGGTTGGTAGTGCTTCCCATTTTGCATAAAGCGTTATTGGTGAAGAAATAATATTTGTAAATTGATAATCTGTTGTATATAGTTCGTCAATGTACCAACCTACAAACTCAAATCCATATTGAACGGGATCAATTGGTTCACTCATCACAGTATTTTCTTTAACATAGACCATTTGATTGTCTAAACCGTGTGATAAGACTAGTGTCACAGCTATACTATTTGAAGGTATATAACTACCCTTTAGATTAAACATCTGCTCTTGATAAAACCATGAACTATTTACTGTAAAGGATGCAAGATGGTCAGCCCACCAATCTTGGTTGATTGAGTCCGTGGAATGAAGCACAAACTCACTCGCTAAATTATGTTTATTCAGTGTACCTGTGATTTGGAAAGAGACTGCATAAATATTTTCAATGGCTTGAATATTTTTTTCACCAGTGATATGTCCTAAATTTGATCCTGTGCTTGTCATAGAACCTGTGATGTAGATATTTCTAGCTTCAGTTATTGCATCAACTTCATTGAACCCAATAATTCCACCTAAAT
>JAHIRQ010000170.1 GCA_018818645.1 Bacillota bacterium | reverse complement strand
ATCATCGATTATCGAAATGTATTCGGTTCTGAACTTTTCAGTGACATCAAAAAACTAGAAAAGGGTAAGAACATAAAGGAAGAAGATTTCTCGCTTGTGATCGATACTATCTTCCGAATCATCTACGTTCTTCATCGTCCATTCAGTAAAACATCCTATAATGATTTCTTGATGGCACTTGATTTTGGCATCTTAAGTGATACAGAAGAACTAGGTATTTTATCTCAAACCATCGGGGAGATGTTGGGGACTCTCCAAAAAGGCACCAAAACATCCCCACAGTCTAAATGATGAGCCCGAGTTTGGTGCAACTTCAAACATTATTTTTAACTTGGCTCATCTAGGCATATCGATTGAAGATTCGAAGTATTTTGATTTAACGACATACTTTGAATTGGTTCAACTAGAAATGAAAGTTATCTCTGGAAATAAATCTGAAAGACAAGCTTCACAAGCTGATATAGATGCATTTTTAATATAAATGGGGTTTTTATTATGATAATTAAGTGATATAATATCAACGATGTTTAGGAGGTGAATAACTAATGGAATCGGATCACGAGCGAATACAAAAGGGTAGTTTGAATCAAATGACTCAGGCTTTTTTAACTATACATTCGCACGTTGAAAACGAGAGTGTTAGTTAGTCACGTTCAAATTACCTTCTAATGGATTTAAAAAATAAAATTAGGAGGAAAGAAAATGATGAAGACATCACGTCTATCTGCTCCAAAAGGATGTGTGAGCAATGATTAGACAATATTATGAAACAAACAAGAAGTTAGAAAAAAACAACATCAACATTTTAGAACAAACCGAATTAATTAACGGTTCGTGGATTGAAGTAACCACACCATCAACTGAAGAAGTAGAGTGGTTAAAGACAAAACTTAACGTGCCAACTGAATTTATATTGAGTGCACTAGATGAAGAAGAAAACGCACATATCGATTCGGAAGACAACGCTAAATTAATCATTTTAGATGTGCCACTTTATGATCCAGTAAAGAATAGTAAGAATGCATACACAACAACACCTTTTGCAATTATCCATACAGAAAATCATTTTATTACAATAAGTATCAAAGAAACAGATATGGTTAAAGATTTATTTAGCAAGAACAAGAAGATTGAACCACACAAAAAGATACGATTGACTTTGTTATTCCTGTATCGATTGGCAATGACATATATTTCGTTCTTAAAGAAAATTGATAGTCAAACAAAAAAAGTTGAAAGTGAACTGCATCATTCCATGAGAAACCAAGAACTATTTGATTTAATGGAACTGAACAAATCCCTTGTATACTTCTCAACAGCCCTAAACTCAAATAAGGTTGTTGTTCACAAATTAACTCGAAGTTCTGAGTTTAAGCAATATGAAGATGACATGGATTTACTTGAAGATACAGAGATTGAAATCAATCAAGCGATTGAGATGTGTTCTGTTTATAGAGATATTTTAGCTGGTATGATGGATGCTTTCGCATCAATTATCTCAAACAATTTAAATATTGTAATGAAGGCTTTGGCTGTAATCACAATTGTTTTATTTATTCCAACATTAGTAGCATCATTTTATGGAATGAACTTTAATTTTATTCCGCTCGCTGATGTCCAATCTGGTTTCTACATAGCAGTTATCGGAAGTTTTATTTTATCTTTAGTTGGAGCATTGTTCCTATATAGATATACAAACAAAATTAGGTAGTATTTAATTTATCCTTAAGCACATCATAATTGATGTGTTTTTTTATGCTTGGAGGTGAGCAAAGATGGCAGAAACAGTCAAAGGTTTAAATATTAAACTAAGTCTTGATGGTAGAGATTTAGAGAATGAACTCAAAGAGATACAATCAGATCTCAAAGAACAACAAAAAGATCTCAAAGCCATCAATGCGAATCTTAAGTATGATAGCTCAAATGTTGAACTTTGGAAACAGAAACAATCCAAACTAAATGATATCCTTCAAACAACTAAGAAGAAGTTAGAAACACAGAATCAGGAACTTGAAAAGGCAAAGCAAGCAGCCAAACTTGGTGAAATGAGTGAGACTGAGTTTAATAAGCTCGCTCGAAATGTTGCTTATACTGAAGCAGAAGTCTCCAAACTCAATAAAGAACTCCAAAATACGAGAGGGAAAATCACAGAGTTATCCAATGCCAACTTCGAAAAGATAGGTAAGTTAGGTTCAACACTCACCAAATCAGTCACAGTACCTGTACTTGGAGCCTTATCAGCTCTTGGTGCACTTGCAGTTAAGACAGCGAACGCTGCAGATGAAATTGCCGATATAGCCGCGAAACTTGGCCTTAGTGCCGAGAGTTTGCAAGAGTGGAACTACGTTGCGAAGATCTCTGGAAGTTCGACAGAAAGCCTAAATAAGGCCTTTATTAAGGTCAATGGGATTCTTGGTGATATCGCAACTGGCAACGGGGATAAGGTATCAGAGAGTCTTGCACAAATTGGACTAACTGTTGAGGATCTCAAAGGGCTTAATGCTGATCAAGCGTTCAATTTAATTCGCAATGCACTCTCTGGTGTTGAAGATGAAGCCCTAAGAGTAGGTGTAGCGAATGAGTTCTTTGGGGACAAAATTGGTACTGAAATTCTCCCTATGTTATCGCAAGAAGAATCTGCAGTAAATTCACTCAGACAAGAAGTCAGAGAGCTAGGTATTATCACGAATGAACAAGCTGCAATTTCTGGGGAGTTTAACGATACAGTAGACCAAACCAAACAAGCACTTGGAAGTCTT
>JAHIRQ010000021.1 GCA_018818645.1 Bacillota bacterium | reverse complement strand
TTATTTATACGGAGAACGCACTTATATCGTATTAAGCTTAGTTGCTAAATCGATTCTTGCTTGGTTAGTTCTGTTTGGAGCATTCCAACCAGCTTAATCCATAATTCAATAAGCTAGGAAATTTCCTAGCTTTTTTTATAAATTAAGGAGGCTATATGTATTTTAAAAAACTAATCCATCCTGAATTCTTTCAAGGAAATAAGAAAAAGAAAAACTACTTTGAAGGTTGGTATTATAAGCTTGTAAGTTATGATCAAAAATATACATTAGCCTTTATTCCAGGTGTTAGTATAAATGAAAACGATACTCATGCTTTTGTTCAAGTTTTCATATCCCAAACTGTTGACAAAGAGACCAAATTAAAAAGCCATTATTTTAGATTTAAATTTGAAGAGTTTGAATATAGTCACAATCATTTTTCTGTAAAAATAGGTTCTAATTACTTCTCAAAAGAAAAAATATCTATTGATTTAAGAACATCTCAATTTCAAATTTTCGGTAATATTGCATTCTCAAATACGACTCCAATTCATAAAACTTTATTAGCCCCAAATATAATGGGTACATTTGGATATCTAAACTTTATGGAGTGCTATCACGGTGTTATTAGTATGTCACATGATTTAAGTGGTATTCTAAAAATTAATGAAGTTCCAGTGTCATTTCATAAAGGGAAGGGTTATATTGAAAAAGATTGGGGGAAATCATTTCCTAGAGCTTATGTATGGATGCAATCCAACCATTTCAAAAACCCGAATACATCATTTATGTTTTCTTACGCGGATATTCCCTTTATCGGTCTTTATTTCAAAGGATTGATTGCCAATTTGGTCTATGAAGGTAAGGAATACCGCTTTGCTACGTACAATTTCGCAAAAGTTAAAACTGAGGAACTTCAAGAAAACAATGTGCATTATATCTTGAAGAAGGGTAGATATACACTGGATATTGAAGCGAAATCAACCACTCAAATTGGTCTTGCTTCACCGAAAAATGGGATGATGATCAATCAGATCAAAGAAGGTTTATCTGGATACATCGATTTAAAATTCTATAAAGGTAAAAAACTTATAGTTGAAGATCGAGGTTTACATGCAGGAATTGAAATCATGAAGTAGTCCTTGCGACTACTTTTTTCATATCCTTTTTGGATTAAAAAGACTTGTGATAAACTGTTTATAGCGAGGTGAGATTTTTGGAAAACAAGGAAAATAAGTATTTAGAGATTATGAAGGTTTTTTTAAAACTTGGTTTATTCGCTTTTGGTGGTCCCGCTGCACACATCGCTATGATGGAGGATGAAGTTGTACATAAAAGAGCTTGGATTACTAAGGAGAAGTTTATCGATATGATAGGTTTCACCAACTTAATACCTGGTCCCAATTCAACTGAAATGGCAATCCTCTTAGGACATGCAAGAGGTGGAAAAAGAGGTTTATTCATAGCAGGCATAAGCTTTATCTTTCCAGCAATGCTTATCGTTTTAGGATTTGCAATATTATATAAAAATTATGGAAACATAACCTATGTCGCATCTATCTTTGATGCGATTAAGCCTGTCATTTTGGCTATAGTTTTACAAGCATTATTTAGATTATCAAAAACAGCATTGACTAAAGTTGAATCTTTTGTCTTATTTGGAATCGTACTGACTTTATCACTTTTGGGAATCACTGAAATTCCTTTACTACTCGGTTCAGCAATCCTTATGTTTATCTATAGAAAATTAAAAGATTCAAAAAAGACACTGGTCATTGAACCAGTATCTCTACTTACTCTTTTTTTAATCTTCTTAAAAATTGGTGCTGTTCTTTATGGTAGTGGCTATGTACTACTTGCATTTTTAAGAACTGAATTTGTAGATCAATTGGGACTAATTACCAATGCTCAACTCATAGATGCTGTTGCTGTTGGACAATTTACACCAGGACCAGTATTCACTACTGCAACATTTATTGGCTATCTAATTTTAGATATACCAGGAGCAATAGTCGCAACTATAGGTATCTTTCTTCCATCTTTTCTAATCATATGGTTACTTCACCCATTAATTGATAAAATGCGAGGTTCTAATCATGTTAAACATATATTAGATGGCGTGAATGCAGCAGCAATTGCTTTAATGGCTGCTGTGACTATAGAATTAGGTATTGCTTCAATTATAACGATTGTATATGGCATCATTTTTGTAGTTAGTGCAATTCTTCTCATCCGTTATAAAGTCAATGCTACTCTACTGATACTAGGAGGAGCAGTGATTGGTCTAATCACTTTTCTAATTTAAACAAAGAATGCGCTCAATTTTATCAAATTGAACGCATTTTTACTATAAAAAATCTTTTCTTGCTGGAGTAAAGATATCTAGCAATTTACCCTCTTCTAAACATAATGCTCCATGTATTTTATTGGATTCAATAAAAATGGAATCTCCTTTTTTAAGAATCATTATTTCATTTTCGATGTCAAACTCGAAAATTCCATCTAGAATATAAGTCATTTGCTTATGAATATGCTGATGTGCTTGAATGACAGCACTTGATTTAGCACTGAGTTCAACCATCATCATTTCATCTCTATATGCAAGCACCCTTCTTTCTATCAAAGGGTTTACGGTTTTTACTTCAGTTTCATAATATAGATAATATTGCTTCATAATACTCCTTTAAGGATGAATGATTGTTCCACTCTTTTGTTTAAATGCTTCAACTGCCTTTTCTAATTGAGCAATGACAGCTGGTTTATTGGTTGCTCTTACGAAATTCATACATGCTTCAATCTTAGGAAGCATTGACCCTTTTTTAAAATGATCGTGCATGAGATATTCATCTAATTCTTTTAAGGTAACACTTGTGAGTGCTTTTTGCTCTGGTGTATTGTAGTTGATAAATACATTTTCTACAGCAGTCAGAATAAATAATTCATCTGCTCCTATAATTTCTGCCATTTTCGCACTTGCATGATCTTTATCAATGACTGCGTCAACTCCAATCAAAGAACCATCCTTGATAACTACTGGAATTCCTCCTCCACCTGCAGCAATCACGATGTGTTTATCCTTAAGAAGGGATAGAATACTTTCCTTTTCAATAATATCTACTGGTTTTGGTGAAGCGATTACTCTTCTATACCCTCTACCTGCATCTTCAAACATTGTATACCCATATTTTTCTTCAAGTTCAGTTGCATACTCTCTAGAGTAGAATGCTCCTATCGGTTTTGAAGGATGTTGAAAAGCAGGATCCTTTTCATCGACAAGGACCTGAGTAACTATTGTAGAAATAGGTCTTTTAATGTGTCTTTCTAGCATTATATTTTGAATTGCATTTTGAATATGGAATCCGATATAGCCTTGACTCATCGCACCACATTCAGCAAAAGGCATCATTGGAGTTGAAGAAGATTCCGAGAATGCTAAATTAATCATTCCAACTTGAGGGCCATTTCCATGCACAATCACAATATCATGATTCATTTCAATCAATGGATAAATTGCAAGAGCAACATACTTAAGCAGTTTTTTTTGTTCCTCTGCATTATTTCCTAACGCATTTCCACCTAAAGAGATAACGTATCTAGACATAGAGATCACTTAGTGTAGCAAGCATCACTGCTTTGATGGTATGCATACGGTTTTCAGCTTCTTCAAAAACAACACTTTGGCTAGATTCAAGAACTTCATCGGTAACTTCTAGTTCACCACTAGAAACATTTGGATAACTAGAACCAAATTCATTAGCTATTTCACGACCAACTTCAGTATCTAAACCATGGAATGCAGGTAAGCAATGCATGAAAATAGCTCTTGGGTTTGCATTTTTCATTAATTTTGTATTGATTTGATATGGGTTTAGGTCAACAATTCTTTGAAGCCATACATCTTTAGGTTCTCCCATGGAGACCCAAACATCCGTATAAAGGACATCAACATTTTGAGTAGCTTCCATAGGATCTTCTGTAAATCTTAGGGTTGCTCCTGTATTTTTAGCAATCATTTCACAAGTATTGATTAATTCTTGGTTTGGCCATAATGCTCTTGGTGCAGATGCAGTGAAATGCATTCCCATCTTCGCACAACCAATCATTAATGAATTCCCCATATTGTTTCTAGCATCTCCTAAATACGTGAACTTAATACCCTTTAACGATCCGAATTGTTCTTGAATCGTTAAAAAGTCTGCAAGTATTTGTGTTGGATGGTATTGATCAGTTAATCCATTCCATACTGGAACACCAGAAAATTCAGCAAGTGTTTCTACATCTGTTTGAAGATATCCTCTAAATTCAATACCATCATACATATGACCCAACACTCTAGCAGTATCCTTAACAGATTCTTTTTTACCCATTTGGGATCCTGTAGGTCCAATATAAGTAGCACCCATTCCTAAATCCATGGCTCCT
This sequence comes from Bacillota bacterium, assembly GCA_018818645.1. Classification (GTDB taxonomy): domain Bacteria; phylum Bacillota_I; class Bacilli_A; order Acholeplasmatales; family Acholeplasmataceae; genus Peloplasma. The sequence goes on along the minus strand of JAHIRQ010000021.1, from coordinate 13,458 downwards.
ACTTCAAATGCACATCTAGTTCTAGTAGAATCTTTTTGAAAAAGCAAGACCACATTTTTATCGGTTAAATGTTTATGGGGAATGCCTTCCTTCTTCTCTTTCTTCAGTTTAGCAGAAAGATCGATTAAATACTGTATTTCCTCTGGTGTAAAGTCCAATAACGTTAATAAATGTCTACCCTTTAAATTCATGATTTTTCATCTCCATATTCTATTTCTTCTCTTTCTAAAGGCATACTCATACATCTTGGGCCTCCACGGCCTCTTGATAATTCACTAGATTCAATCTCAAGTACCTTAATTCCAGCATCTCTAAGCATTTGATTGGTTACATGATTTCGATCATAGACAACAACTACACCTGGTGCAATTGCTAATGTATTCGCACCATCATTCCATTGTTCTCTAACTGAAGTAATGACATCTTTACCACCACAACGTATTAGAGTAATCTTTCTTTTCAAATGCTTTTCTAAAACTTCTTCTAATGAAACGACTACTTTTTTAACATCAAATCGTTCACTATTCTTAGTGATTTCAAAAACGGTAAGTTTATTTTCAATTCCAGGATGAATGGTGAATACGCCATAATCTACTTGAGTAAATACAGTATCCAAATGCATAAATGCTCTACTCTTTGGAATATTAAATGCTAAAACAGTATTAAACTCGTTATTTTCTTTAAACAGTTGTTCTGCAAAAAATTCGATTGCTCTGGGATCTGTTCGACTAGAAATCCCAATTGCAACCACATGTTTATTCAATACATGGACATCTCCACCTTCTAATGGATATCTATTCAATCGATTATAAAATCGAATGGGACTCTTCCCATAGAAGCGAGGATGATAGTTTAAAATATACTCTGAAAATATAGTTTCTCTTTGTCTAGCCTGCATATACATTTTTCCAATAGCAACTCCATTCCCTACACTGGAAAAAGGATCTCTTTGAAATAAAATATTTGGTATTGGGTCTGTATAAAATGGATATTCATCTTCAAGCATATCCATTATTGAGTTTTTCTTTCCTAAGGTTATTTCGTGAATTCTAATTCCTTCAATCATCTTTAGGATCATTTGTCGAATGGTTAAGCTTGTTAGGTATTGATAAAGCCCTGTTTTAATCGTGTGTGATTTAATTTTAGATTCTTCAATAAATGCATTCACGAAGTTACAAATCACTTCAGGGTGAGCCTCTAATGCTTCGGTGATCATATCGGTTAGATATAAAACTTCAACCCCTTGTTTTCGTAATGTATCTGCAAATATGTCGTGTTCTTCTTGTGCGACTTTTAAGTAAGGAATATCATCAAATAATAGTTTTTCCAATACATCTGGTGTCAAGTTCTCCAATTCCTTACCCGGCCTGTGGACCAACACTGATTTAAGTTTCCCAATTTCTGATGTAACATGTATCATTTTTTTACTCCTTCCACCATGATTCTAGGAACTCTATATGATATAGAAGTTGCTACTTCATAGTTAATCGTTTTTAATCTTAATGCTATATCATCAATGGAGATCATACCTCCAAAGATGGTCGCTATATCCCCAACTTGAATTGTTTCATCAACTTTGACAAAACAAGCATCCATACAAATGATACCAACGATTTTATATGCTTTCTGTTTGATTTCAATGGTTCCAGTTTTATTTTTTCTAATAAAACCATCTGCATATCCAATCGGTAGAATAGCGATATATTCATTAGATTTTGCAGTATAGCTTGCTCCATAACCAACCGATTCACCTTGATGTAGTTCTTTGATTTGAACGACTTTTGATTTTAAAGACATCACTGGTTTGATATTGGGTTTAGGATTATCTAGGCTTAATCCATATAACGATATACCAAGTCTAACGTGTGTCGTAAAATCAAAATCCTTTTCATATTTAAAGGTTGAAGAAGAATTAGAGATGTGAATCATTTCTGGTTTAACTTTAAGTTGACTCATGATAGCTTTGAATTTTTCAAGTTGCTTCATATAGAACATTTCATTTTCATTGGCTGTCGCGAAATGTGTGAATATTCCCTTTAGATCAATATTCTTTTTGGTTTGAAGTTTATCAACAGATTCAATAATCATTTTTGGCTCAACCATGCCATATCTAGACATTCCTGTATCGATTTTTAAATGAATAATGAGTTCTAATTTTGATTGAAGAACCGCTTCATAAAGATGGCTATCGTAGATGGTAAATTCAATCTGATTTATTGCTGCAATCTCTAAATCCTTTTCCAAGATTGGTCCCATCATGAGTATCGAAGCATCCTGATGAATGGCTTTTAGTTCTAGTGCTTCCTCTAGAAGTGAAACTGCAAAGAAGCGAACACCCTTTTTATATAAGAACTTAAATATTTCGATTGCACCATGTCCATAAGCATTCGCTTTGATTACAGGAATAACTTCCTTTCCTGGTACTGATTCTTTAGCGAATGTATAATTATGCCATAGCGAATCTAGATTGATTTCTGCCCAAGTTGGTCTATAGGTATTATGCATAGGTTTTCTCCACATATGGTGAAGTCATGACTGATAATATTCCACCATAATTCAGTTTAAATGTAATCGTATCTCCAATTTCTAGAGAGATGTTTTTAAGTTCGACAATTAAGTGATCACTGCTACATCCCAAAACAATAACTCCTTTTGGAGGGATCAAATTTGAACAATCAACATCTTGTTTTCCTATGGATAAAATAGCTCTTGTTATCATTCCTTGATCTTCAAATCTTACTTTTTTGCCAAAGGCATCCATTCCGGTTATTCCTTCAGGCATCGAAGGTTTATTCTTGATTTCAATTATTTCAGCTTCTAATAGAAAAACATCATCATAAAGACCTTCTATTGGATCTCCATACGCTGTTTCTCTACCCAATACTAGGGCTTCACCAATTCGAAGATTATTGATATATTTCGGTATACTTTGATCATTTACCATGAGTAAGGATGATGAATTCCCACCTGAAATCATCTCTAAATGAATATTTAAACTTGATTCGATATTTTTAATAATACCCTCTAGCTTTAAATAAGTTTCTTCAGTTGGAATCACTGCCCCATAGCATGTAAGATTCGTTCCAATACCAAGTAAATTGATATTTTCCATCAAAGTAATTTGTTTAACAATTTTTATGTAATCTTCTTTGTAGTAAATACCTTCTCTTAAATCACCAATATCAAACATTAAAATAATGGAGTGTTTTTTATTTCTTTTTTTCGCCTCCATATTGAGTAAATCAATGATTTCAAGCTCTGAGTTGAGCGAGATATCCGAATAGCGAATGACATCTGCTATTTCACTAATCTTAGGAATTCTTAAAAGAACTTTGGGTTTATCGCTGATGATATTTTTTAGGTTTTGGATTCTAGAGTCTGCTATATAATCGACATTCTCCTTATTTAAAATATCGATTAATTTAGGGTCTGCTCTAAATACTTTAGATACTGCCATCATCGAAATACCACGACTATGCAATAGTCTTAAGAGATAGGAAACATTATGTGCGTATTTTTTTAAATGGATATGAACTTTTGGATACATTAATGGTTTTCCTCTCTTCTTATAGATTTCAATAATAGTTCTTTTGCCTGTTCGGGATATTTATGTGATAGTACACCGAGGGATGCGAAAATATAATCATAATCGACATAAACCCTAGTATTCGGATCTGGAATTAATTTAGTTTGTTGCTTCTGCAAGTAATCTTTAACCATTTGCTGTGGATGACTTGCATGCAGTAATGCTCCTCCAGTTAAAAAGATTGCTTTGACTTGAGTCACATCCTTACCTTCTGGAATCACCTTGAATCCATTGGTCGTAAAAACTCTTTTCATATCGCCAATATGTCGATCAAGTGCTTGAAAAACACATTGTCTTGTGAGTAAATCAACAACCTTTTTCCCAAAATCAGTTTTTGGAATAAAGGGTTCTTCCTTCATAACATGTACCACGTGATCATAGGTCATTCCTGTGTTTCGCTCAATCTCTCCATGCTTAAAGGTTTTTAGGACTTCTAGTCTATTGATAAAAACTCCTAAGTCTCCTTCAACAGTTCGTTTGAATCGTGGTTCACCATCGTTATATTTTAAAAATTCAGGCTTTGGTTCACTCACAGAATGCACATCTGTGGTCGCTCCACCAACATCAATGGTTAAAACTCCTTCAAAGATTTCATTGAGTAATAGCGTAGCATCCATGACAGCTCCAGGAGTTGGAATAATCATATGATTCACCATATCAAAAATATGTGACATACCCTTCGCATGAATGATGTTTTTTTCAAATGTTTCATAGATTGCTTTTCTTAGTGGAACGATGTTAAAATCATCAACTCTAGGATACACATTCTCGACAATTCTAATATGGTCTTTATTCAGCTTTGCTATACGATCATGATTTGAAATGTTTCCTGAATAGATGATTGGAACATTCAAATCTATTAAATCCAATAGATTTTGGAAGGCGACTTCCTTCTCACCAAAGTCTGTTCCTCCGGCAATGATGATAATGTTTGGTTTAATTTCTTTTATTTTTTCAATATGATATGATTCAATTCGATTGGCTGTAATCAAATGAATATTTGCACCAGCATTCAGTGCTGCTTCTTTAGCAGCTCTAGCGGTCATTTCATAAACAAGACCATGGACAGTAATCTTTAATCCACCTGCAGCACTTGATGAAGCTAACATCTCATCAAAGATAAGCTCATCTACATTTAAATTTTTCTTTAAATCATGAATTGCATTTGATAAACCGATATTTACATCTGTATCTACAGTTGTTTGATGCATACCTCTGCCGATGAACTCCACCGGACCTTGGTGAAGATTAAAGGCGTTAACAACCGTAGTTGTTGAACCAATCTCAGCTACCAAACAATCAATTTTCATAAATTTTCTTATGCTTTTTGACAATGAAGCTTGCTACATGAATTCCTTTAGTTCCACGGCTAAATCCTTGGTCCATGCCGTACTTCAAAGCAAGCTCTGGTGTAACTTGAGTTCCACCTGCAAGTAAAATGAGTCGATCTCTAACTCCCTTTTCTACTGCATAATCATGAAGCTTTTGCATATTCTTATAGTGAATATCATCATGAGAAATGATAAGTGATATCATCACAACCTGTGCATTGGTTTCAATGGCAGCATCTATAAACTTCTCAATTGGGACACTTGTTCCAAGATATGTATATTTGATTCCATATTTTTCAACTCCACCGTGCTTGATATCTAGTATTTCTCGCATTCCAACACTATGCTCATCTGAACCACCTGTACCAGCGATGACCTTAAGTTCATGCTTCTTCACATATTTTAAGATTTCATCTTCTGGTAATAATTCTTCCTTTTTGGGTAGAACAAGCTTAGAGGAATCGATATCAAAACCGACAGTTCCCTTTAATTGAATTCTTGTTCCTTCACTTGGATGAAGCACTTCTTTATGGATGACTTCAGCACTTGTTAATTTCATTTGTTTTGCTACTTCTAACGCTGCAGCTTCTGCAGTAAATTCATCAGTTGGGAAAAATAAGTCTAAGGTGATAACCCCATCACCAAGCCATTGTACTTCTGGCTTAATAAAAGATGTAGATCTATATTTTTCATTTTCATCAAGTCGGTTATTCACATTATCTTCAGGATCTAATTCATCAATATATTGAATTAAATCAGGGTTTTCAAATGTGCATCCACCAATTAATTTAGATGGGTCATTCTTTAAGGTTTCATCATATTGTTCAACATTGTTATAACCATAATGTGCAGTGACTGGAGCTAAATAATCAGTTGCTCTCTTAATTACAGTTTGTGCACCGATACCACCAGTTGCACTTCTAGCGATTCCATCTCCACTACGTTCTGGATAATAACCGCTATCGACAAACATACCTTCTTCAACAGCTTTAAAATAACCTCCCATTTTAACAATCTCTTCCATCATTAAAATAGCACGTTCTTGAATTTCTCTTTTCTTTTCTACAAGATATCCTTCTTTCTTAAACTCAAGCATACCCATTAAATCATCCATACCCATCATTGCTTGTTTAGCTGTATCGAGTGCTTCGATATTGTAAACATGCCAAGGGACATTTCTTCCTTCATCAGGAGTAATTGTAGATTGAATATCTGCACTAGTCAGTCTTGAGATTAGTAAATTCAGAACGTGGGTGACTGTAGCCTCTCTTGTTGATGAGTCCATATATTTAGTATTCATTTGAGCTCTCATTTTATAATCTGAAAAAAACTCTCTGAGTGCCAATGCATAGGGAAGGTTTAGTTTTAAATCCGGTGATGGTGGTGCAGCAGGAGGTACAGTTGATAGACAAATGAGGTCCGGTGATATACCTATTTTTTCACTCATTTTACTATTGATTGCATGTTGAACAAGAAGCTCAGGCATGACTTTCCATGCATCACGTGCAGTTGCATTTGCATTATGTGCTCCATCAATTTGTGCGAGTCCACCATAAGCCATTATTTTCTTACTTTCAGCAGCATCGATAAAGGATCGAATCATATTGATGTTTCTATATAAAACGTTGTATTGAGGGTCCTGATGTGCTCCATTGACGCCTTCTTCAACAAACATCACTGCGATTTCTGGTCCAGCAACTCCTGAAACATAAGAATGATAATTGATTGGTCTACCAACTTCATCCTCAATTATATCCAATGCTTTTCTTTGAGCACGCACTTGTTTTCTAGTGATAGGAACACCACCTACACCTTGTGGTGTACCTTCGAGTAGACCATCCATGTGAGATTGACCTGCAGTTCTAATCACCATGATATGATCTGCACCATGATAAGCAGCCATTCTCATTCTTCTAATATCATCTTCAAATCTTCCAGATGCTATTTCTGTAGTGATGGTAGCATCAGGTTGTGGATCTATACCATTTAAACTTCTTGCACTTGGTAGTGAAATAAAGTTTTTAAGAGAAGGACTCGCTTGAATATATCTAAATTGACCAAGTTCAATTGGCCCTTTATCTCTCCATACCCAACCTTTTCTCTTCGGTCTATAATTTTCTAGATTATCTAGTATTTCTCTAATATCTAATTTATCTTTTGGATTCATTTGAATGCCTCCATCATCTTGTTGACTTCAGTTGTATCTAGTAAAGCAAGTCCAGCTTCACGAATCGGAAGCTTAGTTAACATTGCATACTTAAAGACAACATGACCTGCACCATGCTCTAAAAGATTATTTTCCATTAATTTATCGGTAATCATTTTGGATTCTAAGCTTGAGAATCCCATACGCATTAAAACACTTCTTTCAATAGCAGGAGTAGTATACTCATAAGCAAGTGTAAGTAATGGATCAATGATCTGATCGGTCAGCTCATTAAAATATTCCTTAAGTTCATGATTTGAGTACTTATCCAAGTGCTCTCTTCTTTCTAAAAAGTCATCATTTCTTGATTTCATTGTTCGCCTCCATGAGTTCTTTTACTTTCTCTATCGTTGTTTTGAGTTCAACAGCTAAATATTCGTAATCTTTTTCAAATAGAAGGTGTTGATCAAAATGCTTCAAATATGATTTCTTAAGTGTATCTAAGTCAAGTTCCTTATGCTTAACAAATGATCCTGATTTTGGAAATATTAAATTCTTTCCAGGCTTTTCCAAAAGTGGATCACCGATGATTAACTCAATACCTCGGTCAGAAGCAAATGAAATTTGTGCATTCATATGCTTACCAGCACCCGTATATTCTGTTTCTTGGACCACAATGATATCTGTATCCTTCATCTCTTGTGCAAGACTAAAGGCTGCAGCTAAGCTTATATTTCCTGCTGGACCTCTTTCCATTCCCTCAAGTAAAGCAAGTGCTTCTGTCATAAAGAATACACTACCTTGATTGACTAAAACGTAGGAATCCATATAGCGCATAGGTCTTGCTGCACTTCTAGGCACATCACTTCTGTCAGGAAAAGTTGAAAATGGAACTCCAAAGCCTGTATGACCTGTAGTAAATGATTTCTTATTAAAATCTAAGTCACTAGCCATATGTAGACCAGTTAGGTCTGCAGATGCAGCAACAATTTTAGTGTGTTTGGCACCAGCCTTTTGCAATCCTCTAGCAGTACCAGTTAAATTACCGCCTCCAGCATTGGTACAAATAACCATTTCTGGATATTTTCCTTCTTTTTTCAATACTTCTTCAGCTATCTCATAACCTAAGGTTTCTATACCCATGATTCCATATGGAGAGTAAAGTGATGCATTAAAATAACCTGTTTCTTCGAGTAGTAATAAAAATTGATAGAATAGTTCTGGTCCTACTGTTAATTGAATCACCTCAGCACCATATGCTTCACATGCTCTTGCTTTTTCAATAATTTCAGGTTGTCCAATACCTTTTGAATCAAAACACTCTTGAACAATGATACATTTCAATCCAGCTCTTGCAGCAAGCGCTGCTACTGCTGCACCATAATTTCCAGAGGTAGCAGCAATCACACCTTTATATCCTAGTTTTTTTGCTTGATCTATCGATATAGCTGCGCGTCTAGCCTTAAATGAACCACTTAAATTACTGGCTTCATCTTTAACAAATATACGTGCTCCATATCCTTTTTTAGCGAATTTTCTTGCATAAGATGAGAGTCTCTTGAGCTCAATAAGTGGAGTGTTTCCAACACTATTTTCCCTTTGAATTTTTGAAACATCCTCTAAAGTCAAGCCTGAATCATTCATCATCTTCTCATAATCAAAGCCTATACCACTATCTTCGTATATTTCATAATTTAGTTTGAGTGCTTGTCTCATAATGGCTTGTTTTCTGCTTAATACATCCTTGTAAGAATTACTCATATCAGATCCTCCGTTTCCGAAAGAATGATATCCTTCATATCCTCAACTTCTTGAACAAAATGTCCAAAATCGTGAGTATATGCTGGCTCAATAGCAATTAATATACCAGATTCTATTCTTTTGGTCGTAGTGATAATTTCAACAGTATCACCAATTTGAGCAGACTTTAATAATTTTCCCTTTATTCTTAATTCTAAAGGAACCTGCTTTGTATCAGCAGGGAGATTTGTAGCTCGTTCACTTCTAGATAGAACCGATTTATAAATTTGAACAAAAGTATTTTTCTCAATCATTTTTTTCTCCTTTGACCATAGAAAAAAGAATCATTTTCTGAAAGCGCTTACGTATCTATATGATATCATTTTTACTCTATTTTGTATAGAGTATTCACATTGAAAAGATTAAAAATAGGAAATCTAAAAAGAAGATTTCCTATGTATCTTATTGATCAATTAAATCTCTCATATCCCCTAAAATTGCACGAGGAACTGGTAGATCTATCATTGTTTTTAAACCACTTTTCGCATTAATGACGTGAGGTATCATATTTACACACATAGCGATTGTTCCAATTCCACCATTGATTTCTGGTGTAATTGCCATATTAATATTTGGAGTACCCTTTAAATGAATATAATCACCTGTCAAAATACCTTCACTTTCAGGTTCAATTTGTTGAGGATGGACCATGTCAATAAAGACATCACCTTGGTGCATGCCTTGACCTGTCATATTGATACCAGCTAAAGTTCCTGCTTTCGCTTCACCGTATTGGCTTTTTCTGTCGATATTGGTAATGATTGGCTCCATTTGTTGTTTAAAACCTGTCAACTTAACACCTAGTGCATCACTAATCATATGAATACTTTCGTTGAAACCAACATGTCCAGCAAGTGTGCCGTCCATAATCCGTTTATGATATTCACTCTTTGTAATCCCTACACCTTGTTCATGCATTACAGTAGGTCCAAAAGGAGAAAGTGAATTGATTCTTTTAGCTTCAATGTGCTCTACATCAACCATTGTTCCTGTCAATGCGACAACAAGTAAATCCATGATGAAGCCCGGGTTAATTCCTGTTCCAAGAACAGTTACACCAAATGCTTTTGCTAAGTTGTCGATTTGAGTAGCAAGCTCAGGTTCAGATGCATAAGGATATGCCATTTCTTCAGCAGTACTAATGCAATTCATTTTATAGGAAACAATTTTTTTAATCTTATCAAATGCTCCTTTTACAAATGAATCCGTGCAAAGTAAGACAATATCCGCAACTGTTGTTGACAACAAATGATCGATATTATTGTTAACTCTAATTGGTGGGTGTTCTGATTTAATATTTAATATGTCTAGAAAGTTTTGGCCAACATAATCTTTGTTTAAATCACAAATACCTGTAATTTCCACACCTTTTTTCATTAAGAGCATTTGAGCCATACCACGACCCATTGCTCCAAACCCCCAGATTATAACTCTAATTTTATCCATGATTCCTCCTTACTACTGTACCTCATCAAAATATCTAGCAACAGTAAACAGATAATCCGATAATCTATTGACATAAGCTAGTGTATGTATATTAAGCTCTTGCTCGGATGCTAATAATATAAGTTCTCTTTCAGCTCTTCTAACAGTCACCCTTGCAATATTTAGCCATGATGCAGCTTTAGTCTGATCAAGCTTGATAAATTTAGTAAGTGGCTTTAACGATGCATCATAATGATCTAGTCTTGATTCTAACCATGTAACATTCCCAGGTAAAGTTATAAACTTTTCAGGATCATTTAATGCAATTTCATGACAAATTGCAAACAAATGCCCATGAATTTGATCAATGTCATCAAGTACTTCAGTCACACGCATATAATGCTTAGACATTAAAAGAAATGCCATTGTCTCATCAAATGCGCCATTGACTGAAATATGCAAATCAGCCTTACTCACTCTTTTGCTCATTAAATCGGTTTGTCCTAAGTCTCCACGTTTCGTGTAAATCTTCATATGATTCTCCCTTTGATGATTTAAATTCATAGTGATTCTATATTCATTATACCATATTTAAGGCTACTATAGAGGCACCTTCTTAGACTTTATCCCTTTATCCCTTAATGCTTGAACAGCAAAACTTGCTACATCAAATGCATATTTTTTAGGTCCAAAACCTGCATCATATCCCAACTCTTTAGCAAGACTGTGGTTAATGCGTGGTCCACCGATAATAACAATAAAATCTTTTCTCTTACTTTCAGCTTCAAGTAATTCTATAAATTTTGTTAAATTTTCAATATGAACATCTTTCTGAGTCACAGTTTGACTAATTAAGATGACATCAGCATGATAAAATAAAGCTTTTTCTAATAAAACCTCATTATCAATTTGGCCACCTAGATTAATTGCGTGAATACCTTTATATCGTTCCAAACCGTAGTTACCGTTATAGCCTTTCATATTCATAATGGCATCTATTCCGACTGTATGTGCATCTGTACCTGTTGATGCACCAATGAAAACTAGAGGTTCACTAAAGTTTTTTTCAATATATTCTTCGATTTCTTCTTTATTCATTGACTTTGATTCAACTTCATCAATATGCAAGCTAGAGACATCAATTTGATGCTCTGCAGTTCCATAAATAATGTAAAAACTAAAATTTTCTGAAAGTGAGGTTGAATGAACGACTGAAGGATTATGTACTCCCATTTGAAGAGCTATTTTTTTTGCTGCTTCTTCTCCAACTGCATTGCATGGGATAGGAAGTGAAAAACTGATTTGAATCTTGCCATCATTTAAGGTGTCTCCATATGGTCGAATCCAATTTGATTTAATTCCCATGTTGCTCACCTTTTAGTCTTTCTATCATGATTTCTAAAATGGGATTTTGATAGTCAACATGTTTTTCATAAACTCCCTTTAATCCTTTCCCTCCATTTTCATGTCTCGATATTTCAGCAAATACACCTTTTTCGAGTGATTTAAACATGCCATCTTTTTGAATTTGCTCTAAAAGTTTTAGAGCAGAGTTTAGAACTTGATGTGCTCTTTTTACAATTTTGCCTTCCGGATTATAGGTAATTTCATCACCAAAATCCTTAAAAGCTTTTTCAATGTATCCTGCATTATCCAAGGCTATCGCACGATCACTCATAAATGGTGTATGGATTGCTTCTGTCATCATCCCAAGAAGATGAATAGATTGCTTGGATGTCACAGCCGTTATATTAAATAATGCATTTTGAATTGTTCCTTTGAAGATATCACCTGTCATGTGTTTGGTTGGTGGCATATATTTAAGTGGAGATTTCGGGAATATCTCACATGACATCTCTGCTTGTGCAAGCTCATATAAAAAACTATTTTCCATCTCAGGACTAATTTCATAAGCATGACCTAAGCCCATTAAGGATTCATCCATATATGCATTTTTAGCAAACTGCTCATTGATAAACTGAGAAGCTAGAACGGTATGCGCATGTTCAAATGCATCGGATGTTGTAAGATAATTATCCTCACCAGTATTGATAATAATCGATGCATAGGAAGATAATACTCTTGAAAAATATTGATCGATAAATGTTCTCTTCATATTGATATCTCTAAAAATGATTCCATATAATGAATCGTTTAACATCATGTCTAATCTTTCAATCGCACCCATTGCTACGATTTCAGGCATGCATAACCCTGATGCATAATTGACTAACTTGATATATCTTTTTTCTTCTATAGAAACTTCATCTAGCGCTTTTCTCATCAATCTAAAATTTTCTTGAGTTGCGTATGTTCCACCAAAGCCTTCAGTAGTTGCACCGTATGGAACATAATCCAATAAGGATTGTCCTGTAGAGCGTATGACTGCTATGATATCAGCACCTTTTTTTGCTGCGGATATGGCTTGCTTGATATCTTCATAAATATTACCAGTAGCAACAATGACATATTTAGAAGGAGTATCTTTTTTAGGAGATTGTTTAATGAAATCATTTCTTTCATTTTTCATTTGATCAATACGGTCTAGCGACTTATAGAAGAAAGGCATGATATCGCTTAAATAAGGGCTTTTCTCCAAATTCATATAGGAAGATAAATCGATAGTATGATTTGATACTCCTATGGCTATCTCTTGTGGTGTTAGCCCTAAATGATGAATGGCGTAAGACATATAATGAACCACACCTTTAGAGATACCAGAAAAAGATGCTATATGATCAGATAAGACATTGACAAGAGGTACTTGGTACTCATTGACTCCGTCTATACCAAGTAATCTCAAAATTGATCTTTCAACGGAAATTGTTGTATGCTGATCAATCATTTTTTGCATATCAAAAGATATCTTCTTTGCTGTTTTTCTACAAGATTCAATTGTCTCTTTACTTAAATTTAACTTTGACATGGGTTACTCCATTTTCTTAACATTATAAACCATGACATTCAATTCTTTTTGAATGCCTTCTAAAAATAGTTTTTCATCATAGTGATGTCCAATTGGACTCCAAGGATTAATGGTAACAAATAACAGTGGAGTCTGATGGATAACTTTTAATTCAATATTTAGCTTTTTAATGTATTCAAAATATTGATCCTTAAATAATAGTTTTGTTGGATCATCACATATTAATGTAAAACCTCTTAAATCT
>JAHIRQ010000169.1 GCA_018818645.1 Bacillota bacterium | reverse complement strand
GTGAATGGACCCCAATTCAAATATTTGGTGACTTCTCGATCTTTTCCATAATCAAACATATCGAGTGCATCTGATTTTAGTATGGTTCTTAACTTGTATTTACCAAAAGTAAATTCTGGCATCTTGCGATACGGTCTTTTCAAGCAAATCACCTCACTAAAAAATAAAAACGTCCTTAAAAAAAGCTAAGGACGTAAACTTTACGCGGTACCACCTTAGTTCTAGAAAATGATTCTAGCACTCATTTGTTATTGTTTTGTCTCCAAAGGTGTCACTGATCCAAAGATCTCCTTTTTCATAGACGATTGACTTACATGATTATAGTATCTTAAAAAGATAAATTTGTCAATTACATTTCAATGATGATTGTGACTGGACCATCGTTGGTTGCACTCACTTTCATATCCGCACCAAATAGACCTTTCTCTACTGGATGATGTTGACTTAATAATTCACAAAAATAATGATATAGATTTTCAGCAGCCTCAGGTCTAGCAGCTTCAATGAATGAAGGACGATTGTTGCCCTTAGTATCACCATAAAGTGTAAACTGTGAAATTGCTAGAATACTACCCTGAACTTGTGATAAGTTCAAATTCATTTTTCCTTGATCATCTTCAAAAATTCTTAAATTATGAATCTTTTCTGCCATTTTTTTAACGATGTCTTGGGTATCATTTATATGAATACCTACATATATGAGATAGCCCTTATCTATTTGACCAATGGTTTTTCCTTCTACAACAACTTTCGCATCCTTCGTGCGCTCAACGACTGTTCTCATTTGAAATCTCTTTCTACCGAATAAATTTCGCTGATTTTTCTTAAATTTACCATTAAGGATTGTAATGCATTCGCATTATTGATGGAAACCTTGATTTTGATAATCATTTCAAGGCTTGATGTCGTAATTGCACTGACTTCTGCTATCGCGATGGATGATGCATTGACGACGGTAACAACTTCAGTTAATAAAGTTGGCTTATTTCCCCCAACGATTTTAATCCATGTTGGATATTTTCTTGTAATTGCAGATGACCAAAAAGCTTCAATCAATCTATTTTCTTCAAATTGCTTACAATTTGGACAAAATGATGCATGGACAACAATACCTGATGTCTTGGAGACATATCCAATAATGGAATCCCCTGGTATAGGTAGACAACAATTCGCAAGCTTTAATTGAGGACTTGATAGCCCTTCAATAACGACTCCTGTTTCACTGTGAGTCGTTAATTGCTTAGAAGCTTTTTCCATTTGACGTTGCAATAAAACCGATGGATCGACTTCTAGTCCTAAAAGCTTATTGACAACAGTCTTTGGACTTAGGTTGCCTTTACCGATTTCAAGATATAACTCAGTAACATCGGTAATCATATTCTTTTCAAAATGTTTTTTAACAAATGTATCATCTAGAGATTCAGTAACCTTATGAGCAGTCATTTCACGCTCTAGGGATTCCTTACCCATCACGATTAATGAATCACGATTTAATTTATTTAAAAAACCTTTGATCTTATGTCTTGCATGAGAAGATTTCGCTATCTTCAGCCAATCTTCACTTGGACCAAATGAATTTTTATTAATCTTAACACTAACAATATCACCAGTATTGAGCTCATAGTCTAGAGTTACAATTCGATTATTAACTAAAGCTCCGACCATTTTGTTCCCGATATCTGTATGAATTCGGTAAGCAAAGTCTATCGGAGTTGATCCTTTAGGTAACTCGATAACTTCACCTTTTGGTGTGAAGACATAGACATTCGCATCTAAAATATCACCCTTGATAGAACTTACAAATTCCTCTGCTCCACCACCGGTTTCATCAGAATCTTCACTCATCTTTAGAAGCTCTCCATACCATTTAAGCTTCTGGGCAATTTCAAATTGTTCACGTTCCTTAGAGTATGTCTTATTTTCCTTATAAGCCCAGTGAGCAGCAACCCCGTATTCAGCAACCTGATCCATTTCTGGTGTTCGAATCTGAACTTCAAATAGGGTGCCATCATCTGATAATACAGTTGTATGTAGTGATTGATACATATTGGGTTTAGGGACTGCAATATAATCTTTAAATCTTCTAGGGATTGGTGTAAAATTTGCGTGAATGATCCCTAATGCTTGATAGCATGTTTCAATACGGTCTACGATAATACGAACAGCTAAAAGATCGTATATATCTTCAAATGCTCTATTATCCTTAACCATTTTCTTGTAAATACTAAATATATTTTTAATACGACCTTTAATTTCAAAATCGTGTAATTCACTATCTGTAAATAAAGATTTAATAAATTCTATAACATGCTCGATGGATGCATCTCTTTCAGCTTTTTTCAGTTGAATCATATTGGATACTCTATAATACATCGGTGGATCTGTATAGCGTAAAGAGCGGTCTTCTAATTCCGCTTTAATTCTAAAGATACCAAGGCGATGTGCTAAAGGAGCATAAATTTCTAAAGTCTCTGTAGCAATTTTATATTGTTTTTCTGGAGTCATGGATTCCAGAGTTCTTACATTGTGCAAGCGGTCAGCGATTTTGATCAAGACGACTCGAATATCTTTAGCCATCGCAATCAACATTTTTTGATGATTATCTGCTTGAGATGCTTTTTGATTAAAAGAGAGCTTACCAATTTTAGTGACACCATCAACAAGTGCTGCTATATCGGTGCCAAATGTGGTTTCTACCTCTTTTAAGGTCAAGCTGGTATCTTCTACCGTGTCATGCAGTAAAGCAGCGATTAAGGTTGCTGGACCACCTCTTAAATCCGCTAATATTTTAGCGACTGCGATTGGATGCGTGATATATGGCTCACCACTTTTACGCATTTGACCCTCATGTCTTTCCTTAGCCAAAAAATAAGCCTTTTCAATAAGCTTGATGTCAGATTCTCTTTTAATGTATGAATCAAAGGCTTCTACTAATGACTTAAAAAGCGGATCAGTTACCATAAACACTCTTCTTTCTAATATGTAATTAGAGTTAATATATCATAATTTGCTAATTTATCTCTACCATGAAGATCTGCTAATTCGATTAAAAAGGCCAATCCAACGACTTCTCCACCTAGTTTTTCAACAAGTTTGATCGTCGCATCTATAGTTCCACCTGTCGCAAGTAAATCGTCAACAACTAAAACCTTATCTCCTTTTTTAACTGCATCAGCATGCATGCAGAGTTCATTCGAACCATACTCTAAATCATAGGATACAGAAACATATTCTCTTGGAAGCTTTCCTGGTTTTCGAACAGGGGCGAATCCTATCGATAAATTCGCTGCAACAGGACAACCAAAGATAAATCCTCTCGCTTCAGGACCAACAATCAAAGTTGCTTTCTTTTCTTGTGCAAATTTTACAAACTGTTCAGTCGCATAAGCATATGCTTTTCCATTTTGCATCAGTGGGGTAATATCTCTAAATAATATCCCTTTTTTAGGAAAATCTGGTACATCTGCAATATATTTCTTCAAATCCATTTTTATATTCCTCCATATCGTCTTTTTAAGAAAAAAAAGACTTTCTTAACCCTCTTATTTTAACTCATTTTTATGTTTTTAGCAAGTGTGCTATAATTTATATAGGTGATGAAATGAAGCCCTTAGCATATCGTATGAGACCCTTAAAATTTGAAGACGTTTTTGGACAAGACCATCTTGTAGGTAAGGATGGTGTTTTGACTCAAATGCTTCTAAAAAAGAAATTACTTTCTTTTATATTGTATGGACCTCCAGGGACAGGGAAAACCACTATCGCTCAGATATTTGCGAAGGAATCTGGTCTAGACTTCTATTTTTTCAATGCTTCAACTGAAAATAAAGCAAGATTAAAGGATATTATCGAAACGACAAATTATCATGATATCTTAATCGTAATCGATGAAATTCACAGAATGAAAACAGATGTACAAGACTATCTACTTCCTTATATGGAAAATGGGAATGCTACTGTGATCGGTTTAACGACTTTAAATCCCTATCAAAGTATCAATATGGCGATTCGTTCGAGATGTCATTTGTATGAGGTGAAAAAGCTAGATGAGGATGCCATTGAAAAAGCATTACTCCTTTCCCTCAAGGAATTAGATAATGATATTCGAATTGAAACGAATGCACTCCGTGCTATCGTAAGATATTCGAATCATGAAGTTAGAACTGCATTAAACCTTTTAGAAAGTGCTGCTTTAGTCCTAAATGATGGTGATTTACTAACTGCACAAACTGTTTATAGAGTTGCAGGACGTGTTTCACATGACCTAGATGATCATGAAGATAATTTTTATGAATTGCTTTCGGCACTTCAAAAATCAATTCGAGGATCTGATGTTGATGCTTCAATCCATTATCTTGCTAGACTTATTACTTTAGGTGATCTACAATCTATAATTAGAAGATTATTGGTAATAGCCTATGAAGATATTGGACTTGCTAATCCCTTAATGGGAGGAAAAGTGGTCAGTGCATGCGACGCAGCAATCAAAGTAGGATTTCCAGAAGCTAGAATTATGCTTGCCAATGTCGTGATTGATATGGCAATATCTCCGAAATCGAATACAGCAATATCTGCAATTGATGAAGCATTATTTGATTACGAGAATGATGATACCGGTACAGTACCAGATCACGCAAACAATAGAAAGATTAAAGTAAATCCGGATATTTATCACTATCCACATAACGATAAGGATTCAATTAATGATCAAAGTTATTTACCCGATAGGATTAAGGATAAATCCTATTATCATCCTAAGGATGAATCGAGCTATGAAAAA
Organism: Bacillota bacterium; assembly: GCA_018818645.1. Taxonomy (GTDB): domain Bacteria; phylum Bacillota_I; class Bacilli_A; order Acholeplasmatales; family Acholeplasmataceae; genus Peloplasma. Next base: position 3,688 of record JAHIRQ010000169.1, on the reverse strand, counting down.
GCATTGTCAGATAGATTAAAGGTTATCGATAAAATTAAAAAGAAGAAAAGAAAAGACGATTGATCGCTCAATCGTCTATTTTTTATGTAAAAATTAGTTTAATGCTTTTGTTGTTCTCAACATACCCAATCTCATTTGTAAACATGAGTTGAATATATTTTATATTATTATAAACCTCACCTCTAGAATAGATTGTTCTCTTCTTGTAAATATCATTGTTTTCATTTTTATACTCTTCTTCAACCATAACATAATCTGTATCATCCATTGTTTCGAGTATGTAGTCATTTAAATCACTATAAACGGTTTCCTTAAGTAATGTATTGTTTATATCATACTCCAGTGCTTTTACTGATAATAATTCATCAACAAAAGTAACTTTTAACTCAAATTCAAAACTATAAATAATAAGATCATTTTCTTTAATTTCATTTTTAACTCCTATTTTTAACCCCGAATTCACAGATGATAGCATATGTCCATATGTGTACTCTTTCAGACTCAACTGATCAGTTTCTGGATCATAGACGACTTGCTTAACATCTAAAATTGAATGAATGAATTTATGATTTAGAATAATTTCTGTTTCTACCTTTGTGGATCTTGCCTGATCGACTATATTTTCGTGATATTTCACGTTCATGATGGCATTTCCTTGAATATACTCGACTACATCATGATTCGATAATTTGTAGTGATGTTCATAGATCATAAAAGGGTTGCTTGAGTCTAGACCTAAATCTATATTTATACTATCGTCAAGTGATCTAAAACTCAGTACATAACCTCTCAATCTAGGTTCGTTATGAATATCTTCTATTGGATTATCAATGACTGGTTCATCTTCGATAGCAAGACTACAAGATGATAAAGAAAAACCTGTTAATATCACTAATATCAGTAAAACTATTTTTTTACTCACTTTCTTCTTCCCCCTCGATATATTGTAAAATATCCTTTGGCTCACATTCTAAATACATGCAAATCTTTGATAAGGTATCAAAACGAATTGCTTTTGCTTTACCACTTCTAAGTATTGACATATTCGCTTCTGTTATATTTATTTTTTCGCATAATTCCTTCGATGTCATTTGCTTATTTCTTAATGCCTCATCTAAAGTTATTTTGATTGGCATAGAGCACCCCCTTAGATTGTAAGTGCATTTTCTTCATGAATATCATAAGTTCTTTTTACATACTCAGCAATCAATAACATGACCATAACAATGAAAAGCTCAAACATGGGAATGCTTAAAGCAAATCGAATGTTTTCCATGTTTTTAGAGAATATGATTTGATAGATGTTGATAAAAAGGAACTCTGAAAGTATAACAAAGACAGTAACTACTGATAGTTTTGATATTTTTTTTGTTAAATCAGATAGATTTTTATCAACAACATTCAACTCTATATGTTTAGACATTAACTGGAATTTTATTAAAACAAAAACAATCATAAATGTTAATGCGAGTTTAAACAAATAGTTAATCCATTTTTGAGCACTCTCATAACGATTTACTGTCTCGTTATTCCATATAGCGTTTGACCCTATAAGTAGTGTTTGAATCAGTATGGATAGAATTATAATGTAAAGTATGACACTGATTAGCTTATAGATAGAGACTTTTTTAAATAAAAAATATCTAGTGAATATATAAAGTAAGAGTATGACATCCAGAGTCAAGATCATACCAACATTGTAGATTCTAAGTGCAGCTACATTACCTTCCGTAATCAAGACAGCTAATAATGGAGGTAACATCTCAATCACAAGATTTTGATTGATCATTAAATACATCAAGAAAAATAATGATATTGAGATGATAGGTAAACAGATATAGTCTATTCGGATAGCCTTCTTTTTCCAAACCATGAATCCCAAGATCCATAATGGAATTCCTGAAATGAGGATATAAATGAAGATGGATGTAAAGTTACCAAACCCACCTGAAAGACTCATAGATCTTAATTGTTTACCTATGAATACAAATGGTTGTTCGAAAATAAACAATATATTCTCAGAAGATTCCTTTCCTAAAAAAAAGCTTGTTACAAATAATATCACAGATAATATAATCGTATACTTTGTTATTCTTCTCATATATCCCCCAAATGAAATGTGTAATTTACTCATATTGTATCATAAAATTATCGTTTTACAATAATTATTTTAAAAAAATATAAAAAAAGTACCCCTTGTGGAGTACTAAAATGAATTTAACCTTCTGTTGATATAATCACAGGTATTGTGATTGGAGAACGTCTAGTTTCTTGATAAATAAATCGATTCACTTCATTTCTTACATCTCTTTTGAAATCATTCCAATTGATATATTTACCTTCTAAATGTTTCTTTGATACTTCTATGAATGTCTCCTTAACTTTGTTTAATATTTCTTCTGATTCTTGGACATATACAAATCCTTTCGTGACTATTTTGACTTCACCAATGATTTGCTTTGTTTTAGGACTCACATGAGCGACTAATAATAATGCCCCATCTTCTGCAAGTAATTCACGGTCTTTCATCACAAAATCATTCACATCTCCAACTGCAGTACCATCAATTAAGATTTCACCAACATTGATATCATTTCTAGAAACATATGCTTCTTTATCATCAAATGTTAAGACATCTCCATTATCCAGTAAGAATACATGATCTTCTTTATATCCAATTTCTTGAGCTAATCTTTTGACTCCAAACTGGTGACGATATTCGCCAATCGTTGGAATTATATATTTAGGTTTAAGAAGATTGATCATCATTTTAATCTCTTCTGCTGTTGCGTGTGCTGATGTTAACAATCTCTTATCTACAACTTTGACTTGAGCATCGCTTCGATATAAGATATCCATGGTTCTTGCTGCCATTTTTTCTGTACCAGGTACAGGTGGTGTCATTAAAATCACTGTATCGGTTTCTTCAATATGTATCAGTCTGTCTGCTTTTTTACACATGCGTTGTAGCATAAAGAATGGTTCATGACGGTTACCAGTTACAAGTGCAACGATATCACTACCATCATTCTTATTTTTTTCATCGATATATCTCAAATTGATTAATGATTCAGCAGGTATATTTAAATATCCATTTTGAATTGCGATATCAACGATTCTCTGTGCACGTCTTCCAATAATCGCTATTTTTTTATGATGTGCTAAAGAAATATCGATAATACGTTGAATTTTTCTTAAATCTGATGAGAAAAGAGACACAATAATTCTTCCATCAGCATTGGTAAAGATACTATTTAATCGATGATTTAGGTTTTGATTAACTCCTCCATTGAGTTCTAAGGTAGAACCTAACGATTCAGTAAGTAAAGCTAAGACATTTTTTTCGGATAGTTCATTAATCTTTCTAAAATCAGTCTGATACATTACATCGCCACTTTGATCAAATGTAAAATCAGAGGTGTATACAATGACCCCATCTACGGTATGAACAGCAATACCAATAGATTCAGGAATGGAATGTGTTGTATTAAAGAATGTGACGCGCACATTACCAAATTTTATAATGGAATTTTGTGAAATCGTATTCAAAGTTAATGTTTCTAAATCATATCCTTCATCTTTTAACATATCATTGACGATTTGCATTGTGAAATTGGTTGCATAAACAGGAACATTTAAGTCTCTTAAAATATGAGGTAATGCACTGATATGATCTTCATGAGCATGC
>JAHIRQ010000020.1 GCA_018818645.1 Bacillota bacterium | reverse complement strand
ACAAAATTTGATTCAAATTAACAAATGTTTGATTACTCTTACTCAATTCTAATATCAATATATCAACGATAATAAATATAAAAGATATTATTAGTAAACTGATAATGAAATAGTTAAATGTGTTTTTTTGATAAGTTTTAAAATTGATCAAAAAAACGATGCATACTACAAACAATGCAAATATGACATTCATTATCGTTGGAATTGGTAAGTCATTTGATATTTCAATAAACATTAATGTTGCAACAAGGATGAAGTCAATAATAACAAACATTAATGTCGATTTATATTTATCCATTTGCATAAATCTTGTGAAGTTCATTTTCTGAGACAAATTCAAATGTGCCAAACTCATTAGTATTCAATACTCTATTCAGTGATTGGTTTTGATTCCAAGACGTTAAATTGATACTGACAGGCATACCAAATAAAATACTATGAACTCCACTGACATTATAAGTCAGTTTTAACCCATGATTATTCATAATTGCTTGATCGATTGTGTCTTCTATATAGTCTTCATCATATAAATCTTCAATCCATTTATCAATAGTAACTGCACCTAATAAATCAATCAATGCATCTAAAACAAAGTCTAATGCCCAAACACTAACACCAACTGCTAAAGCCGCCTTTGGAGCTACTAATAATGCTACAGCAGCAATTGATAATTTAAATCCAAAATTGACGTAAGGATTTTCTAATGTTTGTTCTAACACACTAAGATAGTCCGTGATACCAATGTTATTAATCAAGCTTTCTGTATACTCAAGAGCACTGTGCGTAATGTATAGTTCCATCGCTGTATAATCATAATATGTAATATATGAAGGGACCATATACATTCCATTATAATAATAATTTACATAAGTTGTTGACTTATTTGGTATGCTTACAGTGTCATTTCTTGTCCATAATGCAATACCATCAAAAGCATTACTCAATAATAATGTTTTATCAAAAGTCATTTTCTTTTGACAAACATCATAAATTTCATATTTATTATATCTGAATCGTAAATAATCATACTCGTAATAATAGTCACCTGAAGAATAACTATAAAGTGGATCTCCAATACTCCATGCAACATAAGTAATAAATCTTCCCTTTTTAACTGTATCAATCATCTCATATGGAGATCCTAAAGATGAACAACTATCAACAGTTCTTGAATCATCAAATCCAACTTTGACATTTGTAGTTCCTGTGGTAAGTTTTGATCTAAAATCATAGTCATCATTATATAGAAGATTGTAATAGGTTCCACTAGGAAGCATTGTGATCGAAACATACTCATTTTTATAATTACCCGAGTAATCATACGCATAAATTCTCAATGTGTAGGTTCCAGGCACTGCAAAGTTTATCATAGAAGTATCAAAGTTACATTGTAGATTTGTATTCACATTATCTGTAACATAACAGCTTGGGAAAACCATGTCTTCCTCATAAATCAAGAATGTATTTTTTGTTACCGTGAAATGAATCACTGGTGCAACTGTATCTGAAGATCCCCCTCCACCACCATCTGCAAAGTGCTCTAAGACATTAAAAGCAGCATTTGACTCGAATCTAACTGCAGATAAAGAAACCGCAGTCAACAATAAAACAACTAACAATAAAACCTTTTTCATAAAATCCCTCCCAGATTTTTTAAAGCAATATAACATATGTTAATTTTGTTATACCCATGAAGATTTAAAAATCCATTTTACTAATTCTTTTATGTCTATTCATTTTCTATGCTATATAGTAATGTAATGGCTGTATTTCTGTTACTAAAGATACTCCAAGAATTTTAAATGTCATTAATTCATTGATAACATCCTTATGTGGGTGATGATATTTGTTTCCCAACCCAAACGGAATTACGTAATGATTGAATGCAAATTTATATGGATGTGTTAGGGAATCCCAATTCTTTTTTGAACCGTGATGTGGTATTTGAAAAATAGTGTGAATGTTGTTGTGCTTTGTCAATTCATCACTCATTCTATCCAACATTTCTGAATCAAATAGCGCATCACCTGTTAGAATTGTTATGGTCTTTACTTTTTTTAAGTGTTCATCATATGATAAAGGATTGAAGAATACTCTTTGCCCATAGTAAAGCTTTGATTCATTGAGTGGATAGTGGATTAATACAGTTGAAGTTAGATTTAAATCTTTACCTTTTTTTTCAAATACTTCTTTATAAATAGCAACAATTTCATTCAATTGATTTCTTCTAACCATCTCATCTACACTCTTAAAACCATATTT
>JAHIRQ010000168.1 GCA_018818645.1 Bacillota bacterium | reverse complement strand
TATTATTCAATAAAGCTAAGGTATCAATCTAACTTCTTCCCACAAGTCTGCATCAATTTCACTATTTTCTTCATCTCTTAATGTTTCATTGAAAAAGCTTGTAATCATCGTTTTCAATATTGAAGTCAAATATCTCCCTTCAACACTACCACTAAAGCCAATATATTTAGTCAGTGGTGAATACATATAGACCATCGTAAAATCAAAATGGGTTGTACCATCGATTTGATATAACAATGATGTTTCATTGCTATTTTCAATCAGTGTATTTAAAGTGATATTATTAACCCCTGTTTCCCATGTTTCACTTCTTATAAACAGTGATGGTATACTCAATCCTTTATCTATTTCTTCAGCGTAAATTGGTTCAACCCATGCATCAAGCCCAATAAGTGCATCGATTCGAATATCATTTAAAGCGACTGCAACATCAGCACCACCACCTGTAGAATGTCCTAACAATCCGATTTTCGTTAAATCTAATCTACCACTAAACTTAGATGAACTACTTCCATTATTTAAGCCTTCTATATAATCAATTGTTGTAGTTATATCAGCTGCATAAGTATTCACAAGCTGATTCGAATAGACTAAAAAATCAGATGTAGTCTCTCTTTCTGGTAATGCATCTAAATTTAGATATGCAACATCATCACTATCGAAAACAGTTGCTACAGAGCCGTAGGTATGATCAATTGCGACAACTACATAACCAATACTTGCTAATTCTTCAGCAAAGTCAGTATGCAGGTTCTTAAATCCTCTCCATCCATGTGAAATAATAACTACCGGATAAGAATCAAGTGCATTACTTACAGGTGCTTGATAATATGAATTCGACATGATATTTGCAGTATGATCTAGTACAAATAAAGGTAATCCTATATCTTTACTGAGTGCTCTGGCTACCACTACACCATCTTCAAGCCATGGCAATTGATTATATCCATCTATAGATTCAGCAGGATACCACAGTTGGATTTTTATTCTTCTTATATCATTTAAGTCTTCAGTATAAAGTTCATCTCTATTTTCATCTTCAATAATAAAAGATTCTGTTCCAATCAAATAGTCTCCCGAAGGTTTAGGTATTTCATACATTGGAAAGACTAGGAGTATTCCTATAAAAACTACGCTAAATAATATTAGAAGTACTGTCACGCTTTTTCTAATGATGTTTTTTACATCGATATTTCTAACTTTTTTAAGATAAACGATGACTCCTAATGAAACATATAACGGATAGAACAAAAACAATTGCCATCTAATTTCAGAAAAAATAAGATGTGCAAGAAAAAAAAGAACTGCATAACTTAACAAGATGAAAACATGTTTTTTCTTCGTTGTTCTTCTTACTAGTAAGGTTCCTATCATTGTGCAAGCAACTATATATAATATGAGTTCTAAGATATTCAATTTTTGAGCTCCTTAGTCAATTTTTAACACCATAATTATATCATACCTAAATATATCTTTCTATTTAAATGTTTGTTCAGAAACTATGATTAAAAAAATGGTCACAACTGCAACCGAGTCTATTCATTTCATCAACCAATTCATATAACCCAGGCATTCTAAATTAATCTCCGTAGTAAACTTCAAAATCAACATTGCAATTTTGTGCTAAAGTAAACCAAAGTTCTTCATTTTCACTAGATAGTAACCTTGATTGATTACTCTCAGTTCGATACCCTCTTTCAATAGAGAATACTAGTTCTGCTTTCAAACTACCACTTTGATGGTTATCCTTTATATCAGGGTCTTGTTCTTCAAGCCAAATAATCACTCTAAAGGATTTAATATCTCCAGGTCTAAAATCATGAAATGAAGAACTAAAAATGCTTCTAGATGTTTCGAAGTGAATCCCTATTGGTAATTGATTATAACTAGGCATTTGCTCATCAAGATTAGGTTGATCTTCCTTTTGATACATCAATGAATTTCCATCACCTTCAATAATCAAGATTCTTACATAGTCATCTAACCCGTTAGTAAACTCTGTTAATCTCATATAATAAGTAATAGAAACTGTATCCATCCCTGTATTTTTGAGGTAAAAGCTATACGCTAAATATTTCTGATCGAGATCTACATACTGACCTTCACTTTCCAAAATTTCGTCTAATTTGATTGAAGTGTAAGTAATTCCTGCTTGATCTAAGTTTGAATCAACCTCTAATCTCGTTGAAGATGGTTCAAACTCAATGTTATCAGCAATCTCAATACTAGGAAGTGAAATTGCATTTGGATCTATGGAAAGAACCATATTACCAGCCAAAGATCGATAATAAATGACTGCTACGATAACAGTCAAAAGTACGATAGATGCCGTAACTATTCCGTAAATCATCATTCTTTTATTGTTCATATATCCCCCGATAAACTGATTTTATCTACATTATACTACAATGTAGTGAAAATGGCTATATCTAGCCTTCAATCTATAATATCAAATGGTTTATATATAAATAACTTATTACGGATAATCTGTCATAGTAAAAAAAGCCCATAACTGTTATGTAATGGGCTTTTGCTATTCATTTTCCAGAAAGATTCGCTTTACTCGATATAGTGGGCTTCACAACTCTATCCATTCGATCAACATCCTTAACCTCTAAAGAACGTAACACTAACCGTAATGGTAACACTTGCTCCATTCTTCGAAATCGTGATATTATACGTGGAGTTCGTTCTAGTGACTCTAACGAAGCTATTGACATTAATCGTGACACCAAGTCCATTAACAATTTGATTTGCTCTTGCTAGGAATGCAGTTTGTTTGATTGTATTATTGTTCAAACTTGATACTGCAACATCATTTAAAGCGAAATAGCTTTCAATAATTGCTCGTGCTGCTTCAACATCAATAATATCTTGTACAGCATTTAATCTATTTTGAAGATCTGTTTTTGGTGTACCATTTGGTAATGCTGTGACTAAAACTTGTGCTGCATCATGATCTGCTTGTAAATTAGATGTTTCAGCGGTGATGACAGCATTTGTGGCGGCTACTAAATTAGAGAGTTCATTTTCTGCAGCTATCAAAATTGATATATTTGTAACAAGTGCCTTTTGCACTGTTGTTAAGGCCTCATATGCAGTTCTTGCTGAAACAATACTTGCTTCATCAGTAAGTGCGATCGAACCAGAACTTGGTATAGCGGATATTAATCCTTCAACATAATCTGCTGCCTGTGTATTGATAATGACTTGAACTGCATCAAGTCTAGCTTGAAGCGCAGTCTTCTCACTACCATTTGGAAGTGCAAGAACAAGTACTAAAGCGGAATCGTGATCAACTTGCAGATTAGAAGACTCGGCAATAACTACAGCCTCTGTTGCTTCTTGTAAGGTAATTTCATCAATCAAGCTATCAAGAAGTGCTTTTTCTGTTATTAACATATCTTTTGCTTCTGGAGTTAATAGCTCGTAAGCTGCTAAAGCTTGTTCCACGATGAACGCATCACTAATCTGTACAGTAGAGATCGTCAAACTGAGTGCAACTGCGTGATTCGTTTCAAACTCAAGAACTAATGCTTCTGTCGGTGTTTGACTATTAATCTCAATTAATAAACTATCGAGGAGTGCCTTCTCAGATGCCAATTCAGCTTTAATGATTGCACTCAGTAAACTATAAGCATAAAGTGCATCTTCGACCTCAGGCTTATCCGTTACTTCAACTGTTTCGACAGTTAATATCAAGACATCTGCATGATTTGTTCTAAAGAGATCAACTGCATCAATAATGAACTGTACTGCATCAATACGAGCTTGCAGAGCAGTTTTTTCAGTTCCTGCAGGAAGTGCAGTCACAAGTATTTGCGCTTGATCAAGATCTATTTGATCCTTAGAATTTTCAGCAACTTCAACTGCAGTCGTTGCAAGGAATAAGTCTTCTTGCCATTCTATTTCTGTCCATAAGCTATCAAGTAATGCTTTTTCAGCCAATAGTGCATTTTGTGCTTGAACACTTAATATATCATATGTTGATAAAGCAGACGCCACAGCATCTTGATGGCTCAAATCGACAGTTTCTACTGTTAATGCAAGTACACCTGCATAAAGTGATAGATAAGTTTCTACTTCAAGAGCACTTGGTACCACATGTTCATAAATACGAATGTCATCTAAATTAATATAATCTGTAGTATTACCAATCACTGGTGTAAATCTTATATCTATAGCTTCTGTAATATTAACATTGATTTCAGAATATGTAAGAGGTGTAGCAGAAATCACATCAATAATTAGATCAGATCCACCTTCTTGCAAGGTTAACCAAACACCTGGGTTGGTTTGAAGTTCGTATTCAACCTTGAATGCGAAACTTGTTCCATTGTTATAATTGAGTGCACCATGATAAATAGTAATTTGATCGATACCATTAATGAATGGATCTCTAGATTCAAAATATGCACCCATCTTTAAAGCAAGTGATCTTGTATCATTCCATACATCATAAACTGGATCATTTGAGATATAAACAGCATTTCCATACCAAGTTCTACCATTGATACTCACTGTACCAGTAAGTCCTTGATCATAAGCATAGCCTTCAAAATCAATGTATTCACTGTTTTCAAATGCAATGATTTCAGCTAATAATACAAGTAATAAGTCTTTTTCTATTAAGAGTTGATTTTTCGCTTCATCGCTTAATAAACCATAAGCTGATAATGCGTCTTCAATCGCTACTTTATCTGTAATCTGTACTGTCTCTACAGTTAATAAGAGTAGATCCGCGTAATCTGATCTAAATAGTAAAACAGCATCAATCGTATCTTGAACTACATCAAGTCTATTCTGAAGAAGTGTTTTTTCTGTTCCACTAGGCAATGCACTAACTAAGACTTGGGCACTATCAAGATCTGCTTGTAGATAAGAGGTTTCAGCAATCACAACTGCTTGAGTTGCTTCTTGCAATGATATTTCTAAAATGAGACTATCAAGCAATGCCTTCTCTGCTGCTAACTCTAGCTTCGCAGCAGGTGTTAATAGTTCATAAGCATTAAGTGCTTGAATAATGATGAGTTCATCACTGATTTCTACAGTACCCACAGTTAATGCAAGGGCAATTGCATGATTTGTTCTAAATTCAAGAACAAGCGTTTCAGTCGGAACCTGATTATTGATTTCTACAAGTAAACTATCTAGAAGTGCTTTTTCAGTATTTAGTTTTGTTTGTGCTCCTAAACTTAATGCAAGGTATGCATCAATTGCATCTTCAATATCAGATTTATCACTGATTTGGACAGTTCCCACTGTCAAGGCTAAAACATCTGCATAATCAAGTAAGAACATTTCAATAGAATCAATAATAGCCTGGACTGCATCAATTCGCGATTGAAGAGCTGTTTTTTCTGCTCCTGCTGGAAGTAAATTGACAAGAACTTGTGCTTGATCTAAGTCAGATTGTTCAAGTGTTGATTCTGATAGTATAACCGCTTGAGTTGCTGCTTGGAAGTCTTCTAATAATTCAATTTGAACAAGTAAACTATCAAGTAGAGCTTTTTCGACTCCAAGTGATGCTTGTGCTTCAACACTTAGCAAGTCAAAAGCAGAAAGTGCTGAAGTAACACTTGACTTATCACTGATTTCAACAGTTCCTAAATTGAGTGCAAGCGCGCTTGCATAAATGGTTCTAAATGTTTCAACTTCAAGATTACTAGATACAATATGTTCAAAAATGCGAATATCATCTAAGTTAATATAATCTGACGTGTTGCTGATAACTGGAGTAAACCTGATATTCAATGCTTCGGTTATATTGACATTGATTTCTGAATATGAGAGTGGTGTTCCTGAAATCACATCAACAATTAAATCTAATCCACCTTCTTGTAGTGTTAACCATACTCCCGGATTAGAATCGAGTTCATATTCAACTTTAAATGCAAAACTAGCACCATTATTATAATTAAGTGCTCCATGATAAATGGTAATTTTATCGATACCATTGATAAATAAATCTTGTGATTCAAAATATGCGCCCATTTTTAATGCTAGTGAACGTGTGTCGTTCCAAACATCATAAGCAGGGTCATTTGATATATAAACAGCATTTCCATACCATGTTCTACCATTGATATCTACGGTACCAGTAAGTCCTTGATCATAAGCATAGCCTTCAAAATCTAAGAGTTCACTGTTTTCAAATGCAATGATTTCTGCTAATAGTGAAAGGAGTAAATCTCTTTCAACTAAGAGTTCTGCTTTCGCTTCATCACTTAATAAACCATACTCTGCCAAAGCAGCTTCAACAGCTGTTTTATCACTTACTTGAACAGTTTCTTCGGTTAATGACAAAACATAAGCATGATCAAATCTATAGGTTGCTACTACGAGTGCAGTATCTTCAAAATCCCATTGTCCTATTCTAACCGCTGAATCAGCATTCCCTTGATTAGTCGAAACACTGCTAGCCCAATAAGCAAAAGAAAAACCAAAATTACTAACCACTAGGATTAGTAGCAAAATCACAACGATAGACTTTTTGCTTATTAAGTTCTTCTTCATTTTTCTACCTATATTTATTAAATCTTTACGCTTTTTTAATTATAACATATTTTGTTATATAATAACAACGAATGCATAGTCAGCTTATCTTCAAATCTCTTCTAAGGTATTTAATTGTTCATGAAAAATCTATTTTTTCTTTTGATCGTTCATTCAGTAATTGTGTGTTTATGTTACATTTTTTATATGAAACACTGCAGTTTTATCAATAGCAGCAATTTGATTATTTTGAAATATAGCTTAATCTATTTCATTTGAATCATTCCCAACTCGGAATGAAAAATCATATGAATCAGGGATAATTTTATGATACTTAATCATACATTGAAACTAGTAATTCGTTTTGGTTAAGAATTTGTTTTGAGTATTCTTCTAGAAAACTAAAAAGTATCTTATTATTCCTTTTTATACATCGATATAATGAAGACCCTAGTCTATTGACATGTTGAACATTTACATCTACAGTAGCCAATATAACTAAAGAGATTTGTTTTTTTGTGTCAAACAATACGTAGCTTCTATAATAACCTTGTCCCCCTATGTGCCAATAAAAACATCCATTAATAAATGAGTTCCACGAAAATCCTGTATATACACTCTTATTCAAATTCGTTTTGCTATATCTATGATGTGCGTCTGCTAAGTGTTTTTGTTGCTTGATTTGATAATTTAAAAATATTTGCATATCATCGATATTTGAGAACAATCCCCCTGAGGGTAAAAATGGATTTTCATCTTCCCAAAGCCAAGAATATAGATCTTTTTTTGTTGAAAGATAGCTTCCGTAATAGGTATTATGCATACCCAACTTATTGTGGATATAATCTATCATCACATCTTTGAATGGTCTTTGTTCAATATGCTCTATGATCAAAGCAACAACAGCATAATTGTAATCAGAATAACGGTATTTTGTTTTCATCGGCTTGATTTTTTTAAGTGATTTTAACAACCATGCTCGAGACGTATTCTTATAAATATTTTTCTTGTTAAACCCATTTAGTAATAAAACAGACATTGATGATAATAAAGGAATGAAAGCGTGATATCCTGATGTATGTGTTAATAAATCTCTTATTCGAGGATAATTTATTTTTGGATTTAGTGATAGATAGTCACTAATTCGAAGATTTAGGTCTATTTTTTTATTATTGATTAGTTCACATATGTAAGTACTAATAAATGTTTTACTAACAGATCCAAGACCAAATGATTGACTACTATCTAAATCAGGACTTAAATGATACACATAAGAACTATCTAAAGTGGATATACCTATAGATAGTTTAGAATGCTTACTTTTAGTAAAATGATTATTTAAAAGTTTATTGAACTCTTCTATATTCTTATTCATATGAACCTCATTTTGTGTTCATTATATCATGATTCTAGCTATCTAAAAAACATGTTCTAGATATGAAATTTATAAATTGTTTAAGATTTTAATTGCTATTTTTTCGAAACAGTGAAGATTATACGATTTTTATCAATAATAATGTAAAAAAAATGTCTGAATAGTCAGACATTTTCTATTTTTTATCGCTTTTTATGATTTCGATAGTCATATATTGTTCTTCATTGTTGATTTGACCAACAGGTATAACAATACTTATTACGATTAGGGCTTTTTTATTCATTATTAACTCCTCACTTAGCGATCGATGCTCCTTAGATAAGGCACTTTTCGATCAATCACTAGATGTGCAACACACATCAACAAACCAAATCTTATAGATATTCACCTCGTACATGATATCTAAATAATGTATGTAGATATCCTACTTAAAAAAGTAAATGATTTTTTTAATCTTGATGCTAATCTTGAAAGGAGCTGGCATTTTCTTCTATTCTTCTGATTCAAGAGATTTTTTTAATAACTCAATTTCTTTAATTAATACTTCTTTGGTGTAGTCTACAATGAATGAAGATCCTTTAGTAACGATTGCATCTTTACTTGAACGCATTTCAATAAGACTTAATATCGATTTAAGTTCTTCCTCTTTTTTATAGAGATACTCCTTCATGATCATCACGCGGTCTTTATCTTCTAGATCTTTACTTACAAAGATTTTTAACATATATTCGTCTTTACACTGAATATCAGAAGTTTTTGAAAGCAACCATTCATTTAAAGCTTTTTTGCCTTCATCAGTAATGATGTAACTGATTTCTCCTCTGCCTTCTGTATTTTGCTTATGTACCTGAATATAACCTTCATCGGTGAGCTTGTGTAATGCTGGATATAATCCACCATAACTCACTGGCCAAAACTTTTTGATGGTATAGTCAAAATTCTTTTTAATGATATACCCTGTCATTGGTGCCGCATTTAAGAGTCCTAGAACTGCATATTTTTGAGACATATTCTCACCTTACCTAACTGATAGTTATATACGCTGGATATAACTGCCGTATATATCTTACAGTTATATTATATTCGAATTTCAAAATGATGTCAAGAATTTTCTTGCAAAATTATTCACTTTTTTTGTGATCATAGATTATTTCTTTGTTGCTAGAGATTTAGTTCTTCTTGCAAGAAGAACTATGTGTACACCGTTCGATTTACATTTCCCTTTATTTTTCTATATGAATCAAAAAATATGTGCTTTTGCACTTTTAGACCTTAACTCTTAAACAAGAAAAAAGCCCTTCCCATAAATGAGAAGAGCTTCTTATTTTTTTGTAGATGTTTAAAATTGAGTGGTGCTATACATACTTATTCATTATGAGATATTTTGCCACTTTGTTTTTAAAGAGTCTATTTAAGACCCATTGAAAATTATAGTTTAATAACGTTTGCTGCTGTTTCGCCGCGATCGCTATTTACAAC
>JAHIRQ010000006.1 GCA_018818645.1 Bacillota bacterium | reverse complement strand
TTTATCAAATGTGATAATTTGAATATCCTCTAATCCTTGAAGCAGTGTTAATGCTTGATTCAGTCCTGAAGGAGTACCTTTAGGCAAATCAGATTGTGAGGGGTCTCCAGTAATCACCATCTTGGATGCAAATCCAAGACGGGTTAAAAACATCTTCATCTGAACTTTTGTCGTATTTTGTGCCTCATCTAAGATGACAAATGCATTTTCTAGAGTTCTTCCTCTCATATAAGCGAGTGGAGCAATTTCAATCACTCCCTTTTCTAGAAGACTTAGGGTTGTTTGCATGCCTAGCATCTCATAGAGCGCGTCATACAATGGTACTAGATAGGGATCAACCTTATCCTTTAAATCTCCTGGAAGAAAACCAAGATTTTCTCCGGCTTCTACAACTGGTCTTGTTAAGATCAATTTTTTAACTTTATTATTTTTTAAATCCGCTACAGCTTGAGCAACTGCTAAATAGGTTTTCCCAGTTCCAGCAGGACCAACTCCAAAAACCAAATCATAATTGGTAATGGCTTCAACATAGCTTCTTTGATTAAACGTTTTGGGGTATATTGATTTTCCTTGATCATTAACTAAAATCTTTTTTCTGTTCCGATACAAATCAAAAACATCTTCAAGTTCATTTTTTTCAGCAAGCTTAATAATGTACATCACATCACGTTCAGTTAACTGCACTTGATGCTCTGCAAGTTCTATTAAAACAGCAAAAATAGCTTCCAACAATGGTAAATGTTCTTTCTTAGCATCTGTAACAATTTCAGAACCTAAGATGGATACATTGATACCTAGATATTGCTTGAAAACTAATAAATTACGATCTTGTATGCCTACCAGTCTTGCGATGGCTTCAGCATGATGAATTTGTCGATTTAATTTCATTAAATCCGCTCCTTATCGTGTTTTCATTATACCACACCAGAAAAAATAAAAAAGCACTGCTGTACTTTTTTAGGTGAAATCATATAAAAACGCACCAAGAAGGTGCGAATTTTACTTTACTTTTTTTTAGCGCGTGCTGCACGTTGTGCGTCTTTACGTGCTACACTTGGTTTCACGTAAAACTCACGCTTGCGTGCTTCTTGGAGGTTTCCTGACTTAGAAACATCACGTTTAAAGCGACGTAAAGCATCTTCAATTGATTCTTTTTCGCGAACGACTGTTTTAGGCATTGTCTGCCCTCCTTCCACGCTTAGATTGGTTAGCCTTTTACATTATATATGATTTTTTTCTATTTGTCAAAAAATTTCAAATATTTTTAATCGATAGATAGGTAAGAATATAGAGGCTAGCGATTTCTGTAGGTAAAATATAATAACCCAGTGTAACTGGTATTACTTTTTTTGATAGTAAAGAGATTCTTTCAGCATCACTAATCCCACCTTCAGGACCAATGATTAAAGCGATTCTCATCTCTTTTCGAATGCTAGGAAGTGCATTTTCTAGTGTCATTGACTTCTCATTTTCATCAGCTAGCAAAACGACATCATAGTGTGATAAATCGATTTTATCAAGACTTTTTGCCATCTCAATAGCAGGAACTTCAAACCTGTGGGCGAGCTCAGCTGCTTCTTTAGCAATCATTTGAAATCTCTTAATTTTGTTCTCTTCATTTTCTAATTTGGTGATACTCCGGTGCATACCAGCTAAAATGATTTTTGATGCACCAAAGATGGTTCCATATTTAATGACACTATCTGACTTAGGATTTTTAGGCAATCCTTGAATTAAAGTGATTTCTGGTTGATCATGTTTCTTCAGTTCCTTGATGACTTCATATTGAACTTCTTCTCCTTCAAGATTTAGGGAAGATAAAAAGCATTTGCCATTTGAACAAACAATGATTTCATCACCTGTCTTCATGCGCATCACTTTTTTGATATGGTGTGCATCTTGACCAGTAATCGTGTTATTTTGATTTTCAATAAAATAACGTTGTGGCATAATTCACCTTTTTTGATGAAAAAAGCGTTTCATTAGAAACACTTTTTGTCTAATTTCTTCGTGATTTAAAATGATTAATGAAGATTGTTTGAGAAAACAACCAACACAACTAATAGTAAAGCAAGCACTGCAGATGAACGAACTAAGAATAGTTCAAGTCCGCGTGTCTTTCTATTTTTAAATAATTCTGATTTTTCACCACTAAATGCATCCTGAATGTTATCTTGTGAATGCTGTAATAAAACAGTCACAACAAGTAGGATAGCAACAATAATAATTAAATAGTCTGCCCAGATCATATGATTCCTCCTAAAACTCCATCTAATGATATCAAATTTTCATTTTTTTGTCAATTATAAGTTTATATAATCTAAGATTTAATATTTTCTTCTATTCTGACAATCTTTCCATCTTCTATATATAATATACGGTTTGCAATATCTTTCGCATCTTCATAGTCATGAGTAGCAAAAATACATGACATATTTTGCTTGTTCATGATCCGTTTTAAATCTTGTCGAATCTGTTTTCTCAATTCCTTGTCAAGATTACTAAATGGTTCATCCAAAAGTAGCATTTTGGGATTTGGAGCGAGTGCTCTAGCGAGCGCTACTCTTTGTTGCTGTCCACCAGACAGTTCATGAGGATACTTTGTATATTTTTCGTTCAAGCTGATGAGATCTAGCATCTCTAAAGCAATATTTTCTTTTTCTATCTTAGATTTATTTTTTAACCCATACTGGATGTTTTGCATAATATTTAGATGCGGAAAAAGTGCATAGTCCTGAAAAACCATACCTATATTTCTTTTATTTGGTTCAATGAAATGATGATTGGATACAATCACTTGATGATCGATAATAATCTCGCCATTTAGTGGTACTTCTAGTCCTGATAAAATACGTAATAAAGTGCTTTTTCCAGAACCACTTTTACCTAAGATTGCTACAATCTCACCTTTTTCTATCCCAGTAGAGCAATCATTTAATACTAATTGATTTCTTTCATATCCGAAGTTTATTTTATGAATATCAATATACATTATTGAACAGTCCTTTCTTATAATGTGTTAATAAGTAAATTAGCACACCTGCAATTGTAATAAGAATTAATGATGGAAGACTAGATTCCTGTATCATTTCATCTCTTGCATAAGTATAAATATAGGTCGATAACGAATCATAATTCGCAGGTCTTAAAATGAGTGTTAGTGGTAATTCCTTAATGATATCTATGAAAGATAGAATAAATGCTCCAACTAAACCTGGGAAAATCAGTGGAATATCGACTCGAATCAGTGCATCTAATCTTCCTGATCCAAGTGTGTAAGCAGATTCTGTAAACTTCGTTCCTATTTTTTCGTATTGACTCTCAATACTATTAAATCCTATCGATAAGAATCTTAGAATATAAGCAAAAATCAAAGTAAATAGGCTGACTGTAATCACAAGACTTGGTCCATTTGGATTGATTAGCGAGTAAATTGGTGCGAATAATCGATCAAGGTCAACAAAGAAGACATGAACTGCAACAGCGATGACTGCACCAGGTATAGCGTAACCTAAGTTTGCGAGACGAACCCAAGATTTGCTCGCTTTACCTCTTTTATTTAATCTAGAAAAATTGACCATAAATAGCGCGATTATGACGATAAATCCCGCTGTAACTACTGAATTCACAACTGTATTCATGGTAGCAATTAGAAGTCTTATATCCAATGCTTTATGAATGGTTAGGACTAAATAATATAACAATTGCATAATAGGAATCAAAAAACCTATTGCAAGTATAAACCATAGAAATGATGTAACACCGACTTGTTTCCATCCATGTATCTTTCTTCTAGAAATAAGCTTTGTTTTCACATGCATTTGATATTGTTTTCTACCTCTAAATGCACGTTCTATTAGGATGACTGCGAAAACAAGAACCATTAGATAAGCCGATAATCGAATAGCACTTGTGATATCTCCTAAGGAGAACCATGCATTAAAGATTGCGAAGCTAAACACTCTTACATTAAAATATTGAACAACACCATAATCATTGAGTGTTTCTAAGATGACTAATAATGTTCCAGCGACTAAGGCAGGTCTAGCTAATGGAATGGTTACAGTAACCAATCTTTTCCATTTGCTGGCACCTAATAAAGTTGCACTTTCTAAATATGACGAGCTTTGTCTTGAAAGTGATGTTAAGGTTAATAGATATACATATGGATACAAGGTGAACGCGAAGATTAGTGAAGCACCTAACATATTCATGATGTTGATTTGGCCATTCATACCAATAGAACTCAAAAATCTACCAATCGTTCCTGTATAACTAAACATATCTGCGTAAACATAACCAGCGATATAGGATGGTACTGCCAATGGAATGACTAACATCCAACTTAAGAATTTTCGTCCTTTGAAATTGTATCTAGCAACGAAATATGCTGAAGTAAATCCCAATATTAAAGTCATAATTCCAACTAAAATGATTAAAATAATTGAATTCAGAATATATTCTCTCAATAAATAGGTTCTAATGTGTTCCCAAGTTGCACTGCTAGTTCCGAAAAACTCGAAAAGAATATTGACAATAGGCAATAAGATTAATATGCCGATGACAATACTCATGATCGTAAATATATTCAAATGACGCTTAATCTTATTGATTGTAATAAAACACACATCCCTTAGTTAACGATTACTTCCATCCGATTTCATTCATAATTATAGTTGCTAACACGCTATGTTCGCCTAATTTGGAAAGTGGAATATCTTGAGCAATAAATGTACCCCATGACTTTAATAAATCGTGTGGTTCAACCGCTGGATGGATTGGATATTCAAAATTAGCATCAGCATATGATCTTTGTGCTTCTTCACTGGTTAAGAATTCGATAAGTTCTATCGCCTCTTCTACATTTTTAGAATACTTAGCAACACCAGCTCCGCTGACATTGATATGTGTTCCTGTCGTTTCCTGATTTGGGAAAAAGATTCGAATAGTTTCTCCAACTTCGACTTCATATGAATCACTTGAATGAAGCATTCTTCCAATATAGTAAGTGTTCATAATCGCAATATCTGCAACACCTGAAACAACTGCTTTTGCTTGATCTCTATCATTACCTTGAGGATCTCTTGCAAAGTTTTGAACTAAGCCTGTTGCCCA
>JAHIRQ010000167.1 GCA_018818645.1 Bacillota bacterium | reverse complement strand
TAAGGATGGCCAAGCAGGAGTCGCAATATTTTCATTAGAAATGAGTAACGAGCAGCTTGCTGCACGTATGTTATCCTCAGAATCCAATATTGAAAATAATAAGATTAAAACAGGACATTTAACATCAAGAGAGTGGCAATTTCTTGAAGGTGGTATGCAGTCATTATCTAAGTTACATATCGCATTTGATGATTCCGCTGCTGTAGGTGTTGCAGATATTAGAGCGAAATGTAGAAAGCTTGCTCAAGAAGGTAGATTAGATTTCGTCGTTATTGACTATCTTCAATTAATTAAAGGTGACGATAGATCCGGAAATAGACAAGAAGAAGTTGCGAAGATTTCAAGATCTTTAAAACAAATGGCAAGAGAATTGAAGATTCCGATCTTAGCACTATCTCAGTTATCCCGTGAAGTTGAAAAAAGAGAAGATAAAAGACCGGTATTGGCCGATCTTCGTGAATCTGGTTCGATTGAACAGGATGCCGATATTGTCATGTTCTTATATCGTAATGACTATTATGTTCATAATCCTGAAAATAAAACTGGTGAAGTTGAACTATCGATTGCGAAGAATCGTCAAGGGATGGCAGGTATTCGTTTAGGATTTAGATTCGATACTGAATTCTCTAGATTTACTGCTCAATCTGATCGTGATGACGATTCAATTAAAGACTAAATGATATTTAAAAGTGCTTCATTCCTAATAAGAATGTTAGCACTTTTTTTGTTTAAATAGTTGATTTGAAAAGTAAACAACATTAAGAATCGGATAATAGTGGTGAATATCAATATTTTATATTTATATCTATAGTATTAGGACATTTATGCCCTGTTCATAACCCATTCCTTTGTGATAAAATAAAAATAACAAATAAAGTAAAAATCGATGGGCGGATTGAAATGAGAATTTAATAATTATAACAGTACTTCAAAAGAACCTGATGGATATCCTAGAGTATTACATCATGTATATAGTAGATTCGGTAACACTACTTGAGGATTTCATCAATATTATCCCTAGAAAAAATTGGTTTCAACCAATTGTAGATGTTTTTATATAATCCATGAATTTTGGAGGAAGCTATGATTTTTGGTGCAAAGCAAAAATTAATCAGAGAACAACGGGAAAAAGCAATTCAAATTGCATTGCTTTTTTGCGAGAGAAAAATAGAGTTCAGCGATTTTTGGAAATCATATGTAAATGAAGAGTTTATTCGCGAAGAACTAAATAGAAGGAAGGCAAGTCTCTTCATAGAAAAAAGTTTCTTTGAGGATATAGATGTTGTGAAAAATATTAATACTGACGATCTTCAAATCCAAAGTTAAATATATATTATAATGTCAAAGTATCTAAAATTGAATCATATTGAATGTTCAACTCAACCAGTCAACTCTAGATTGAAGGCAATAATTGATATTTTGCCAGATTGGTTATATGGGCAAGAAGATAAATGGTTTAAAGATTTAATTTCATCATTACCAAGCAATATTACCGAAAAGGGTTTTGAGCAACACTGTTTAAATAAAGTTTTTGAGGCATTTCGGTATGAGAAAAAACCTCCAAACTGGCTTCAAAACTCAGAATGGCCAATAATTGATGGTAAACCACTTCTATTTATAAGACAAGATGGTAAACCTGATTGTGTCATTGATAGTAAGTTTGATCATAAGATTACATACTACTTTATCAATCCTGATTCAGGTATTAGTTTTGAAGTGGAACAATACGACTAAAGTATTTTGAATTACGGTATCAATTAGATGTTTATATCTTTTTCAATTATTTGCTTGATGGAGTCAAGTAGAATTTCCAAAGGTTTAGATAATTATTGATTGTTTCAAGACTTTTTAAATCGTAAAATGATGAATAGGCATCTATTGATATTGAAAATATGTATGCTTATTGTGCTAACAATCCAGTCATGTATGTTGATCCCAGTGGTAGTTTCCATATACTTGCATTGATAGCTGTACTATGTTTATCTGGTGTAATAGTACATGCAGTTACTTTCACTGGAGGATATGTAATTAGTGCAATAGCATCAATTTGGGATGAAGACATACGAAAAGACATGAATGCCATAGGGTGGAATCCATTCAATGATGAAGAAGTGTTAGCAGTAAAATCAAAAAAAGTATCTTTTTACAAAGGAAGTTTTATTGTTAGGCACGATGTTTTTAATAATGGTAGTTCAGCTGGAGTTCTAGGAATTATTTGGTTGAATAATAAAACAACTGATACTACCACAGTTAAGCATGAGTGGGGGCATAATGTTCAAGAGATGATATTTGGTGAAGTGCTCACTTTGGTTTTCTTTGCCTTACCATCTGTGGTTAATCACCAATATGGTTCATATAAAAATTATAATGGAACTGCTCGTGAAAGAGAGTATTATTCCAAGTACTGGGAAAGATCTGCAGATTTTTTAGGTGGTGTTAATAGAAGAAATTATAATCAATTCTGGAGTTGGGGAACATTTATTCCATGGGATTAGTAAGGAGAAAAGCAATGAAATTATATAAGATATTGATTGTTTTGATTGCAATGATTTGCTTAACGGCATGTCAAAGTACTGAGTTTCAATATGATTTAAATGAACTTAAGTCAGAAGTAATCAGTGTTGAAATTGTTAATGCATATTATGATAGTAATAATCTATTAGTAATTGATGTTGTAAGAACAATTAATCAGGTTGATATTGAGGAGTTATTGATAGATTTTTCAAAAATACAATTTACAATTCTTATTGGTAATCCACAAATAACCAATGGGGATGCGCTGAAGATTAATTATGTGGATGGATATGAGATTGTATCAAATAATTCGATACTCAAATATAACTTTATTGATGAAAGCATGACTCAAGATGATATTTACACTCCAAAAGAGTTTGAGGATTTTATTTTGAAATGGAAACAAGAATAAAACTTTTGAAAATTTATATGAAAAATTTCTTTATTTATTTGATTGAAAAAAGAATCCATTTCGAATGGAACAGCACATAACATTTTCACGAATAATTCAAATGAAGAAATGGCACAGTTGAGAATAATAAGTTTTTAGAAAATTAAAAAGGGATAATAATCTAAATATAATAAAGTGGTAAGTAATTCCAAGTAAATTTTATTAACTATAATAAAAGCAGAAAAATTTAAAATAAGATTTTGTTGATTCAAAGTGAAATAAACTGCATATATATTAATATACTCAATGTACAAATGGTGTGCATTAAACCTATAAGCTATAATATATTCTATAAGTTTGTAGAAAATCAACTCAACTAGATGAATTGATTCAGTGTATACTGTCGTAACAATCCAGTGATGTATATAGTCCCAATTAAAAACTATCTATACAAAAAATGTTCAAAAAAGTAAGGTCGATCACTCCAAGTATATAAAAAATGAGAGTCTATAAACGGTTAATCATTCTTATGATTACTCGTTTATGTCTTGTATAAATTTAAACTTATACAAGTACTCTCATTTTTATTTATTTCTTATTACTTAACCCTATTTTAATGTAAATGTTAACATCCAGATATGCTTTTCAAAGCTTGAAAGTGTTCCGATGACTAAATCAGCAGTCACTTCATCTCCAAGATCTTGAGCTAACTTCAATACTTCCTTAAGTTCTACAACCAAAAGCTTGAAATCATCTAAAACGTGCTTAATCATTTCTTCAGGCTTTTCAGTTCCACTAGCTTCCTTAAGTGATGTTAATGCTAAATATCCTTTTAAGTTTGATACTGGGCTTCCGCCAATCATCAATAGTCTTTCTGCATATGCGTCATAGAGTTCATTCATTTCATCATAAAATTCTTCAAATTTTGCATGTAGTGGATAAAAATTAGGTCCAGTTACATACCAATGAAAATGATGCAATTTGGTAAATAATACACTAAAATTTGATACTTGCTTGTTTAAAGCTTGATATAGTTTTTCCATTTTTAATACCTTTCCTTTCGTTTTTATTCAACTTCATTATACCACAAGTTTAATCTTTTTCCAGTGTAGACACTTTTCACATGTTCTTTTAGATTTGTACACATTTATACCAT
This sequence comes from Bacillota bacterium, assembly GCA_018818645.1. Taxonomy (GTDB): domain Bacteria; phylum Bacillota_I; class Bacilli_A; order Acholeplasmatales; family Acholeplasmataceae; genus Peloplasma. The sequence continues at coordinate 1,449 of JAHIRQ010000167.1, read as the reverse complement.
TTTCAGTGGAAAATTCATACAAATTGTGGTAATATTGTTTAGCGGGTGATAACTATGTATGATCGATTAGAGATTATGGAAAAGCAGTTACAGGAAATGCAAGATAAGCTTTCAACTGGAACGCTTGAAGTCAAAGAAATGACAAAACTATTAAAAGAATCTAGTGCTATTCAAGAAACGGTAGAAATGTACCGTTTTTATAAGTCTAAAGTGATGGAACTTAAGGATTTACAAGCGATGATTAAAGGTGAAAAAGATGAGGAAATTCTTGAGATGGCTCAACTTGAAATCGATAATTTAAATGATATCCTAGATAAAACTGAAGAAAAATTAAAAATACTATTATTACCTAAAGACCCAAATGATGAGAAAAATGTCATTATGGAAATAAAAGGTGCTGCTGGTGGAGATGAAGGAAATATCTTTGCTGGTGACTTATTTAGAATGTATTCCAAGTATGCAGAAACCATGGGATGGAAGATTGAAATCTTGAATGCCATGGAAGGTTCTATGGGTGGATATACTTCAATTGAATTTATGATTTCAGGAAAACAAGTTTACTCTCAATTAAAATATGAGTCTGGTACACACCGTGTACAAAGAGTTCCTGAAACTGAATCCATGGGAAGAGTCCATACATCAACAGCAACTGTCCTAGTTATGCCTGAAGCTGAAGAACTTGAATTTGAAGTCAAATGGGAAGATATCCGATTTGACACCTATAACTCAAGTGGTCCTGGTGGACAATCTGTAAATACGACAAAATCTGCTGTACGCTTAACACATATTCCAACCAATACGGTTGTTGCATGTCAAGAAGGTAAGAGTCAGCATGAAAATAGGGATAAAGCATTTAGACTATTAAAGACTAGAATATTTGACGCGATGATTGAAGAGCAGCTTGCTAAAGAAGGTGCTGAACGCAACAAGCTTATCGGTCGTGGAGATCGTAGTGAAAAGATTAGAACCTATAACTACCCACAAAATAGAGTATCTGATCACCGTATTGGTTTAACACTTCAAAGACTCGATGTCATTATGGAAGGCAAAATAGAATTAATTCTTGAACCACTTCAAAATGAATTTCAAAAGCGTCAGCTTACAGGAGAAATGAAGTGACATTCGAACAACTCCTAAAGTTAGCCTATAAAAAAACTAAAGAAAATCAAAAAGAAGAGGAAGCAGCTAAACTTCTACTTATGGAGCTATCAGCTCAAGATCCGCATCAATTCTTTTTGAACCTAAAAAATGAAGTCAATCCAGATTTAGAAAAGATTTTTCTTGAAAAGCTGGATCTTTATATCAATTATCATATTCCAGTACAGCACTTAATTGGACACTCCTATTTTTATGGATATAAGCTCATCGTCAATGAGCACGTACTTATCCCAAGAGGAGAAACCGAACAACTTGTTGAACATGTCTTATATTACTATGACAAATACTTTG
>JAHIRQ010000166.1 GCA_018818645.1 Bacillota bacterium | reverse complement strand
TATTTGACTTCAATATTGAAAACGATGATTACAAGCTTTTTCAATGAAACATTAAGAGATGAAGAAAATAGTGAAATTGATGCAGACTTGTGGGAAGAAGTTAGATTGATACCTTAGCTTTATTGAATAATAATGTAAAACACTCTATCTCAAATAATTGGTAGAGTGTTTTTTTAGTATGTATCTGAAAACAAAGTTTGTAAATAACAAACAATATGTTAATATAGATTTAAGATTATACAAATCAAGGGGGAAATCATGATCTTAAGAAACTATAACATAGGAAATATACTTATCATGAAGATAGGTGTTTAAGATATGAAAAGACTGAGTGAAAAGACTTATGACTATACCCAAGTATTGATCGTTGTTTTCGCTACTTTGTTTTTAGTTATTTCATTTACTAACTATAGTATTTTTAGTTATTCAGTTGCATTCTATTTTAGAGCCGTTGGAAATTTTTATGTTGGTTTTATTCTCTATATATTTATATCTTCTTTAGCCGTTACGCTATTTCGATATAGAAGACACAAAAAATGGAGTGAACCTTTTTTGAGTGAAAAGAGTATTCGACCCTTTCACGTTTTGATTCTCTTTATTTTTTCTCTTACTGCTCTTTACATGATTGTTTCTACAATCTTTAAAACAGATATTTTTAATCTTAATGATATATTTCACATATCCTTGATTATCGGTGTAGCTATGCTCATCATCTATATTCCATCGCTATTCATCCCATGGATCGAGGACTCTATTGTTTTTTCATTCATCTATTTAATTGTTTTTTACATGATGATGCATATTATGCTATTTACCCCTTTCTATGTTTTGTTTTTTGTTCAAGGGGTATAGTATAGTCTTTAATCTTTAATACATATCGAAAGCGAGACATTGATATGAAAGAACCCGAAAAATTCAAAATTGAAAAACCCAACCTCTTCACATTTTTAAAAATGGTTTTGTTTAATTTTTACACTTCTTTTTTCTTATTTAGTTCAACATTGGTAGCATCTATTTCGATGATTTTCTTGTATGGTCATCAAGGGATTGCTGTAATGACAGTTAAAGCAATCCTAGCTGGTGTTTCTATTTTTGTAAAGGTATTTCCAATACAAAAACTTCTTAGACAAATTAGACAATATCAGGGAGAAGAAGGAGATGGTGAGAAAAAGCCTGTCCCCCTCTTTTTGGTTGCTATCATAGGTATTGATGTTTCTGGTATGATTTACATATACTATATTTTAGAATCTCCTGAGTTTTTCTTGACCGTTCTTGGTGGTTGGATTATTTTAGCTATCTTTCTTGCTTTAACAGCCTATAGAGGATTGGTCAGTTACTACCAAAGAACTCTTGAAGAAGATTTTGAAACACAAGAAGAAGATGACGATGATAATCCATTTAAATATGGTAGAAGATAGACCAATTGTGACAAGTAAAAAAATAAGTGAGCGGAAGCTCACTTTTCTTATGGAATCAGTTTGATAAATGTATCAAATACTATTTTTGAGATTGGATCATTTGGTATCATTTCGGGATGCCACTGTACAGAAAAGATTGGTAAATGTTTGTGATAAACCATTTCGATTGTACCATCCTGATGCGTAGCCAATACATCCAAAGATGTAGCAAGGTCTTTTATCGCTTGATGATGGAAGCTATTCACTGTAATAATTGGAGTAAAAGAGATTCTTTGATCCTCTTTTACGAATAAAAGATGATCATATTTTAAGGACTCGTGTCCTGTGATATGCTGATGTAGAGTTCCCCCTAAAAATACATTTAAGGATTGATGACCACGACAAATTCCGAGTAAAGGTTTCTTGTGATTGATTGCGTAATGAATGACTTTCTTATCGATTTGATCAAGCGATTCATGGATATTTTCAGATAACCCTGCTTCATTGGTCTCACCATAACTTTTAGGATCAAGATCCCATCCTCCAGTGACTAAGAATCCGTCACAAATAGATAGGATTTCATCTTGATTGGGGTTATTTAAAGTCAGCATGACTGTATTGGCACCACGTTCAGTAAGTCTATCTATATAGCGCGTATTGACGAATTGCTTTTGAACGCCATTCTCATAAATAATTCTAGGTGTTACACAGATTAATTTTGTCATATGATTCCTCCACATTGTCCTCATTATAGCACTTATTCTATACATTATGAATCCAGTGAAATTAGTTTGGTTAAAAAAAGTTATATAGTAATTGATAAAGATTTTTAAATGAGGTAAATATAGTGTTTTATACAATCAACTATATGAATAAAGCCCATCTCTATCCGAAATAGGGTTTTAAAACTCTTTAAAGTTTTCTTACTTCATATTGATGTATAATTAGGTTATGAAATGAAATCGTATTCTATAAGTTGAAACAAAAAAGGAGTAGTGTGGTTACTATCAAAGATATTTGATGTCACACTAAAAATGAACATGGGATTATATGAAACAATTCAATATAAGGTTATCAAAAAAGATGGCAAAAAAGAGATTCGTGAATATGAAGATATTTTGCTTGCAAGCACGAAAACAGCAATGAAAGATTCTAATGATTCTGGTTTTAGCAATATCTTTTCCTATATTTCTGGAGACAATAAAGAGAAAGCAAAAATATCAATGACGACACCTGTCGTGAGTTATAAAGATGATCAAAAGGTTGTTACAGGTTTTTACGTACCTTCAAAATATAGTAAGAATAATGTCCCAGAACCCTCAAGTGAAAAAGTATTTATTCAGGAGTTGAAGAAATCTCTTTATGCTGTAATCAGATTTAGAGGATATTGGACAGAAGGAAATTACCATAAGCACGATCAGATATTAAAAACATATATTCAAGAAAACAATTATACGATTTGCTCACAAAGACTGATTTTTCGCTATCAACCACCATTTATTCCCGGTCTTTTTCGCCGTAATGAAATTGCTTATCAGGTGACTTTATCAGAATTGAAGAGTGTCTGAGTTCTTTTGATTTCTTATTTTCTTAAGTATATACATAGCTATCCATACCATTAACATTACAAAAGCTAATCCCAAGGTAATCCATTTGAAAAGTGTCATGACTCCAGCAGCCATATCAAAAAAGAATGTTTGATTTGGATATCTATACATAACTAGTGCTGTCATTAGATTTTCTAAATAATCAAAAGCAACGGCTAGAACTGGTAACCATAGAAATCTGAAAAATACCTTGTGTAGATTTAAGTACTTGAAGAAGTAGATACTAGATGTAAATAGAAACAAACCATAAGCAATCGGCCATACTAAATCAAAGGTGAAACGTTGTTGAATATAAAATTGTCTACCTTCAGCCCCATAACTTAATGCAATCTCATATAGCCTTGATGCTGTATAGAAGATGGAAGTATCTGGACTCATCTCAAGTCCAAGAGCCGTACTCTTTAGTGATTCAGCAGGTAAAACAAAGATTATAAATAATAAAAATATAACGAATGAAAATGTAGTTGTGTAAATATTGAAGTACTTATGATATTTACCGATAAAATGACGCATAGTTTACTCCTTTTAAAAACCTCTAGTTTGACCTCTAAATGGAGGTTCTTTTTCTTCAATGAACTCATCAACTCCAGGACCCTTTAATTGATGTAGTCTCCACATACCATAAATATAACTTACAGTTAGGATTGCGATGAGTAATGGGAATCCGATAAAGGTATTAAACCAAACCAGCTGATCAATAGAATCACTTAGAAATAGTATAGTTTCTACAGATGTTCTTATAACAAAATAGAATAACCAAAACCACGTCACTTCGCGATATGCAGGCAAAACATCTTTTCTCCAAAACCATGCAAGTGGCCATCCTCTCGTAAGATGACTGACGTAAGCTGCTAGAGG
>JAHIRQ010000165.1 GCA_018818645.1 Bacillota bacterium | reverse complement strand
TGTGTGTTTACAAAAGGTTTCTATAAAATCAATTCGAAGATTCCCATGATTTTCATCAAATACATACCTCGGGTTATTCAAATCCTGAAGCAAGATATCTAGCTGTTTTTTTAATTCCTCACCAACTAGAATGTTTCCAGCTTCTATCTGATGATAATATTCAACTAGATAGTTCATCAGATATTTGCTTTCTTAAGAAACTCATCAAATGCATCATCACCATCAATAACATTCTTACCCATGATTGAGTTTAGTGTTTTGATGACTGTTCCATATGAATTAATAAGTTTAGTATAATATTTAGCAGCTTCTGTCTGTCTTTGAGCACCTTTATTTGAGACTTGAACTGCGCCATGCTTTCTGATTTGCTCTTGAAGAATTCCAAGTTCAACCTTCATGAAAGCAGCTTGTTCAAGTAGGTTATCTACCAGTTGAGTTTTGGTTTCATCAACGGACGAAAAAAGCGACCGCAGTCGCTCTAGTTCTATATTGATATCTTTTAGTTTAGACACACCAACACCTCATTCGAATATAGATTCAGGACATATCATAACCGGTCCTACTGCCTTCATTCCAAAGATTCTATTTGCTAGGTAATTGAACTCCATATTGTGTATCAATCCCTCTTCATTGACTAGAACGATATGACCAGGAATCCTCAAAGGATAAACCTCGATATATCCTTTAACTTGTTCTTGAAGTTCATTCAGTTCGAATGCGGAACACTTTGGTTTTATAAAAAAGATGGAATTATCAGTATTTAGTACTAGAGCCTTGTCTTGATAGATGCCACTTAAAAACAATCTAAGAGGAATCACACTTGACCTGTTGCATTCTGAACAGCACTCTTCATTTCCAATTGGGTGGGCATTGTGTGAGTCACCCAAGATTTCTTTATTGCACAAGCTGCATATCATTGTTAATTACCTCTAATAAGTCTTCCTCTGGGATGATTGCTAAATCTCCCCATGTGCCATGTAGTTGATCAAGTCCGTCAATGTATTCAATGACTCCTTCTCTACCGTTATAATGATCTTCACCTTTCATATCGATGATTCTGATTTTATCTCCAATTTTGAACATGATAATTACCTCCTAAGGTTAGTAATATATATCACTCTAAAGAGAGAAGATAGCAAGTAAAAAAGCGACCTAAGTCGCTCGTTTACGATAGTCTTGGTAACAATATTAAATAGACACTACCATTTTCACTACTCTATCCTTTAATAGGTTTTTTTGAGTCGTTTAGTTCTTCTTTAGTAAAACCATCAGTGATTTTTCTTGTTCCAATTTCAGTTTTGGTGATATCAATAATTCTCTTATCTTCTGGTTTGTTTAGAGTTGGTTTATCACTTTGTTTATTATTATTTTCTGGCATAAGTGTATCTCCTTTCACAATATTTTAAAACCAATGACTATTGATAATATGATTGTAACCAATAGCATGAAAAGTGTAACAACATATAATCTACCTAAATTTTCCAATGTTGCTTTAATCTTATCTGTGGCATCTGAGTATGCTCTAATAAATAACACCTTAGAATAATATTCTTCATCGACAACTAATTTGTCATCGAATAAGACTATTGGTTTTGATGCATTTCCAGAGTTCTCTAATTCATTAATCCTCTTATTAAATGTATTGAACACATTTTCTAGATCATAAGATGTATTTAGTGTGAATATAACTCCAAAAAGTATAATGCTTAATAAGGCGGAACTGACAAATAATATTTGTACAAGAATTTTTGACTCCATATAAAGCTGAACAAAAGTAACATCTGATCTTGATTGTAAAGTAATTATTATGCCTAATAATGCAAGTAAGAAAGTAAATATTGATATCGTTCTATCCCTAAATATTTGTCTTGAATCGCGAATTCGTTCAAAAGCAGAAATCGCTGCATTTAAGTGTATATCAATAAAGCCTTTTGCGTTTTCTTGTAACATAAACTAACACTCTCTTTCATTTTAAGATAAGTTTTTTTCTCTATTCTAATACATGATAAGGTCATAATGAGATGAGAGTAAAAACCGAATTTCCAAAATTTTGATGCTGCATTTTTTAATTGCCACCCTGTACGGTACCATTCGATCTAATATCAATCTAGCGAGGGGGGGATTACTCTTTCCAATCAATTAATTCTTGTGCAAACAAATTCATTCGTTCAGAATATTTCTTTTTTATTCTTTCATATTCGATATCTAACAACTTCTGAATGCTATTTTGATCTTCTAAAGTAACTACATCATTCGCAACTAACTGTGTCATTTTAGAGTATAGTATTCTATTTTGTTCATATATTTCTTTAGTTTTCTCAACCTCAGAGTAGAGTAAGTCAAGAATCCTGCCAGCAAAAAACCAGCCAAAAGCCTGTGCTTCTCTTTCAAAGTCATATTTGAAGAACATACCTTCTGTGTTTCCTGCATATTTTGCTCGATCTTGAGGCGTATAGAAACCTAACCTATTTTCAGACTTTTGAAGACAATGCATGGATTCGTGAGCTAAGTCTTCAAATGCCTTTGGCAATTTAAACGTACCTAAATATATCGTGTTGCTCGTTGAATTATAAAAGGTTCTTTCCCCAATTGATAAGTTCGGTCTATTCTTATGATTAACATCAAGAATATCCAATATTATACCTACCAATAAATTAGTTGACTTCAATTTACCACCCACTTTTATAAACATTATATCAAACAATGTTTACTTTAATTAGGTTTTCTGGATTTATTAGGTTGCCATCTTTATCAAATCGAATCTTATTACTGAAGCGTTCATGCTCTTGGTTATGACATTCTCTACAAAGCAACTCCAAGTTATCTTGATTAAGAGTGATAGATGAATCATTAACATTCTCTATGGTTAGTCTTTTTTTGTGATGGACTTCGATTCCAACCTGTCCACACCGCTCACAAAGACTATTGACTGACACTATCTTGAGTTCACGAGCTGAATGCCATGCAGGTGACTTATAGAAGTTATGCAGAACCTTTGGCTTTTTCATATGCTTTTCTTAGCTCAGTTGCTTTTGCTTCCACATGTTCCCAGCGAACTGGTAAATCTTCACGTCCCATGTGTCCATAGGCTGCTAACTTTTGATACTTCACCTTTTCAAACTCTAGTTCTTTACGAATGTTTGCTGGAGTGAAATCAAAGTGTTGTTTAACCAATTCAAGTAAGTCTTCATCGGATAACTTCCCAGTACCAAAGGTATCGATCGATACTGCTACAGGATTTGCTACTCCAATGGAATAAGACACACAGACTTCGCACGTGTCCGCTAATTCTGCCTCCACAAGGGCTTTTGCTACGAATCTGGCATAATAACTCGCACTGCGATCAACCTTGCTTACGTCCTTGCC
>JAHIRQ010000019.1 GCA_018818645.1 Bacillota bacterium | reverse complement strand
GACACAGCCAAAGGTTTGGTTGATGAGATTGATTTGTTTGGTTGTAGGTTTTAGTCTATAGACATAACCTTTCATGGTTTCACTCATATCATCAACCCCCTTATATCGCGATTTCTATACTTATATTATATCATGTAATGATATAAAAAGTTTACTTATTTATAGATATTTTAAGATTAAAAGTTGGTTTCATTCATCTCCCACTTAATCCTTTGAAGAGGGAGTTTTCTGAAACTTTTAGATAAACTCCATATCGGAGTTTTTTTAATGATCAAAACCTCGGAATACCAAAAAATACTAAAACTTTTCATAAACATTCAATAAAATAAACTTACATGTTATAATAAATACATCATTTGAGGTGGTTTTATGAAATTATCAACCGGTATGACTGTACCTATTCACAGCTACAAGCATAATAAAAAATTGCACCGTATCTGGAAAAAAACCGTGGTATTATATCAAGATCAAAACGTATTAGTAACTGCAAACAATCGAACAAAGGTTATCGAATCAGATGGAAGAAGCTGGCATACAAAAGAGCCTGCAATCTGCTATTTTTATTCAGATCTATGGTTTAATATCATAGGTATGTTAAAAAAAGATGGTGTTTATTTCTATTGTAACCTGTCAAGTCCTTATTTATATGATGGTGAAGCCATCAAGTATATTGATTATGACCTTGATATCAAGGTATTTCCTGATGGGAAATACGTGCTACTTGATGAAAAAGAATATGAGACACACTTAGGATTGATGTGTTACTCAGAAGAAATTCAATCGATTATTAACAATCAAATTCAAATACTTATTGGAAAAATAGAAAACAAGGAAAAGCCTTTTTGTCTATCTGACATTAAAGCTTATCACGAACAATATAAAGGTATGAATAAAAAGTGAGGGAAAGATGAGACTTTTAAATACAGCAATCAAAATGAGTTTGGTTGGTGTTTTAGCGAGTTTAGTAGCTCGTTTTCTTAATCTTGATTACTGGTTAACTGCTGGAGTTTTAGCAATATTGTCGATTCATTTAACAAAAAAGGATTCTCTAGTAGTATCGATTAGAAGAGTAGTCGATTCTATTTTTGGGATTATGCTAGCAACACTCATGTTCATAGCATTTGGCTATAATTTTGTAGTCTATAGTTTCTTTGTCTTTATTTTTGCATATGCCTCTTGGGTATTAAAGGTTAATGAAGGTATCGTACCTGCTCTAGTTCTTGTAACGCATTTACTTGTTCATGGGGAGTTTTCCTTCAATCTAATTGGTAATGAGCTTGCATTACTTTTTATATCAGTAGGGATTGCATTAATCTTTAATTTAATCTATCCAACACAATCCGAAAAAGAACTTGATAATCACGTTTTGTCAATTGATCAACTTGTTAGAGATCATCTTTTTATGCTTTCTTTATTATTAAAAGATCCAGATTATAATGATGAGTATTATAGACATTATGCGACAGTTGATCGAAAAATATCGGATACAATCGATATCGTAGAACTTGTCGATAAAGATTTACTCTTTTATAATGATCATAGTTATCTTGCATATCTTCATATGAGAAAAGAACAATCAAGTTATATAAGACATATGTATCAACAAGCACTTAAAATAAAAAAAATACACCCAAATGCACTCAAAATATCAGAGTTTATCAAGGGATTAAGTAATGATATTGGAGTTTATGATAAAGCAACTTATCAATTGAGAAAATTAGATGAACTGCAGCAAGTATTTAAGGATGCACCACTACCAGAAACTAGAGAAGAATTTGAACTCAGAGCAAAACTCTATCAAATACTAAATGAAATCGAATCACTTCTCGTTATTAAAATTCATTTTCATCATCAATACCCAGAATTTGGAAAGAAACACCTTGCTATGTAGGATGTTTTCTTTATGCGGATTGTTAGAAAAAAAATACTTGAGATGGTAGAATAAGACTACATTAAATAAAGGAGTAACAATATGAATTTTATTAAGAATTTTAAGAGTTTATTCTCACATACAATAACTACAGTTATTATAGTTATTATTGCAGCTTATGTCTTATTAACAAATCTTGGTGGGTCCGGTAATATTTGGTTATTTTTAGCAGGACTTATTCCACTTTTACTTGTTTTATTTGCAGTACTTGGTTTGCAGCTTTCGAATAAGTCAATGGCTTCGCATCTTATCTTGCTCATCACACTATTTCTTGGAGCCGGTAGAGCATTATTACTCGCACTTACTTCCTTTGATTTCAGTTCATTTTCATTTTCTGGAACATTTACTTTAGAACTGATCATCAATTCCATCATTTTTATCTATTTAGCTCTTGTTGTATTATCAGGATTACTTTCTGGTGAGTTTAAAGGTGGGTTAGGGTCATCCCCTGTTGTGATTTCAGCAGTCATCGCCTTTATTTTCTTCTTTTTCCGAGATGGCTTTAGTGGTGCTGTACTAAAGATATTCCCACCAGTCGTAGCACTGATGTTTGGTAGTCCATTCTTCGCAATTGTTTTACTTTTAGCAGGAGTTGCAGATGTACCATTTAGATTTCTAGATGTAGTATTCAATGGTAATCTTCTTGAAAGTCCGATTAGCTATTTCTTATTTACTGCATTTGCCTTTTATTTAATCTATGGAGCAATTCTAGGTTTACTCAAATACAAGAAAGATTAAAAATGAGGGTTCAGCAAGTTTGCTGAACCCTTTTTTAGTGAGCTGATTCCTCATACATTTCATCGACATCAGGTAATATATTAATTTCTCCTGCTTTATGTATCGATATTTTTGCAAAGATTGGACCGAGTGTTTCATAGAAAAGAACACTTGCCATAATGATTGTTGTTATTTGAATAGAATACATTGGAAGCTGTTGCATCACGATAACAGAAAGCCCTATTGATATCCCACCTTGGGGCAATAATGCAAATCCTAAATATTTTTGAACCTGAGGTTCCGCCTTAACCCATTTGGCACCAATGAAGGCACCTAAGATCTTTCCTGAAGCTCTTGCTACAATATAGCCTGCTCCTATAAGTCCAACCGTATAAAGTATTTTCAAATCAAGTGCTGCACCAGCAATTGTGAAGAATAAAATATAGAATATAGGAACGAAGTCGTTAACTGCAGAAAATGATCGATTTGAAAATACTCTGAGATTTGCTAAGGTTGCTCCCATCATGATATTGGTGAGAAGTGGTGAGAAATCAAGAACTTTTGATAATCCTGTCGCGATACCAACAAAGAATATTGTTTTAATCTGAAGCTCATCTTTTGGATCAATTTTCTTAGTTAATAAAGATAGAACAACTCCTAGTATCAATCCCAGGAGAAGAGAACCAAATATTTCATAAATTGGAACACCGATAATTTTTAATATCGAGAATTCAGTTCCAGAGACTAGTATTTTAGCAACCGATATTGCAATACCAAAAGCTACAATTCCAAATACATCATCAAGTGCTACTACAGGAAGAATTGTTTTTGTCACAGGTCCATATGCTCTATATTGTCTAATGACCATAATTGTAGCTGCAGGAGCAGTTGCTGCTGACATAGAAGCGATGACTAAAGAGAATGCAAAATCTTGATTGAATAGAAAATACATGACTGAAAATACTACAATGATTGCACCAGCGACTTCTGCGAGTGTAATAATTGCTATCTTTTTACCCATTTTAACGATATCTTTAAGCATAAACTCACTACCGATACCAAAAGCGATGAAGGATAATGTAATCTCACTAATGATTTCAAAGGATTCAGCTTCTTCACTAGATACAAAGTTAAATAAAGATGGCCCAAGCAGAAGACCAGCAATTAAATAACCAGATACACTGGGGAGCTTTAAAAATTTCGCTCCTTTTCCAAAGATGAAACCTGCAACAAGAATTATACTAATTTTTAAAATGATGTTCAATTCAACTCATCCTTCCATAGGCTTTTCTTGTTTGACTAACAAAAAAAGCACATAGTCTTAGCATAGACTACACGCTTGGTGATTACTCCTATGAGGTTAGCTGACGGGTTAGGGTTCCAAGTTACCCTTCATGTGATGATTCACCCCAAAAAACTGGTTCCCCCACTCAAATCATTGTGATTCGGAGACATACAACGATATGAATTATAGCATATCAATTTGAACTTAGCAACCATAAATGATTCGATTGTTTTATAATGCTCAAAAAGATAAAAAAAACTACGCTTTCGCATAGTTGATTTCCTTATGGAGCGGGCGAGGGGAATCGGACCCCCATCTCATGCTTGGCAAGCACGTGTAATAACCATTATACGACGCCCACGCTATCGTGCTTTTTTATGATAGCAAATATTTTAAAAGATGTCAAGCAGGATTCATAGAAATGATGTTGATTTTTAATAAAAACTGTCATCAATCCATTATAAATCATATCCTTACTTCTATAGTTCTTTATTCATAAATTGTAACATTTGGATTCACTTGTGTTTAGACACTAGAATTAGGAATAACTTTGAAACTATAGTATAATTTAAATAGAATAACAAACAGAAGAAGGGGAGTGAGCAACGTGAATATTTTAGCTGAGAAATTTAGAGATAATATCATAGCAGTTGTTCCCATTACTCTTATAGTTATTATTTTAAACTTCACACTTGTTCCACTATCTACACCTTTTTTAATTCGCTTTATCATTGGTTCAGTGTTTGTAATCATCGGTTTATCACTATTTTTAGTTGGTGTTGATTTAGGGATAACTCCGCTAGGAAGTCACACAGGATCTACCCTTACTAAGACCAATAAACTCGTAATTGTTTTAGTAGCTGGTTTAATTCTAGGATTCTTTATTTCGATTGCTGAGCCTGGTTTACTCGTATTTTCGAATCAAGTAGACTTTGTCACCCAAGGTGATATATCATCTGTCAGTATCTTAATTAGTGTTTCCATAGGTCTAGCAATCATGATTGGCTTAGGTTTCATTAGAATTATCTATAACCTTCCTCTATATCGAATATTACTTGTTCTATACTTGATTATATTTGTGTTAGCATTTTTTACATCACCAGAATTTTTAGCTATTTCATTTGATGCCTCAGGTGCAACCACAGGTGTTCTAGCAGTACCATTTCTACTTGCATTATCTATTGGTATTACCAAAATGAAGAAGGACAGTAAATCATCAGAAAAAGATAGCTTTGGTCTAGTATCGATAGCTTCCACTGGGGCAATCATCGCTCTCATGATTTTGGGTTTCTTCAATAGGAACTTAAACTTTGCAGCTCATATCCCAGAAAACATTACTGAATCTACAGAAATCATAAAACCTTTTACATCAATCGTAACTTCTGTATTCAATGAGAGTTTTATGTCTTTATTACCCCTGATAATCATTTTGTTTATATTGCAAACTGTTTCATTTAAATTAACAAAAAGAGCATTCATTAGAATTCTTAAGGGTTTTATCTATGCTCTCCTCGGTTTATTTATCTTTTTAGTTGGAGTCAATGCAGGCTTTATGGAAGTTGGTTCAAAAATAGGTTATACGTTAGCTCTCTTAGATCATAAAGTGTATATCTTGCTGATTGCCTTCTTGCTTGGACTTTTTACAATCGCTGCAGAACCTGCAGTCTCAGTATTGACTTATCAAATTGAAGATATAACATCAGGTTATGTTAAGAAGAAAGCTGTGCTTATCCCCTTATCGATTGGAGTAGGATTTGCCATCATGCTTTCCATCTTAAAAATATTGGTTCCATCCCTGCAGTTATGGCATCTATTGTTACCGGGATATATCATATCACTAGCCTTAATGTTTATGGTTCCAAAGCTATTTGTAGGGATAGCATTTGATGCCGGAGGAGTTGCAACAGGTCCAATGACAGCAACATTCATTCTCGCATTTACAACAGGTGCTGCAAATGCGACTCCGAGTGCGAACGTCTTACTTGATGGTTTTGGAATGATTGCTTTAGTTGCATTAGCCCCAATCATTACCCTGCAGTTACTAGGATTTGTCTTTAAAATAAGATCAAGAAAAGGAGGTATCTAGGATGGAAAACATATCTTTATTATCAAACTTTGAAATGTTATGTATCATCGTCAATTATGGTATAGGCAGTAAGGTATTAAAATATGCGAAAGAAGAGGGTATTCTTGGAGGTACAATCATTCTAGGTAAGGGTACACATAAAAGACCTTTACTTGAATTTTTGGAGCTTACAGAAACTAGAAAAGAATTGGTATTGATGATTGCACCTAGAAAGATTATCAATCCTGCACTAGATGCTTTATATGAGAAACTAAAACTCGCTAAACCACATCATGGTATAGCATTTGTAATCCCTGTAACACAGTTTTTGGGTGCTGGAAAATATGAGTATGAAGCTAAAAATGAAATTGGAGGTCATAATATGACTGAATATAAAGCAATATTTACAATTGTAGATAAAGGATCAGGAGAAAAGGTTGTTGATGCAGCAACTATGGCAGGTGCCAAAGGTGCAACCATCATCAATGCAAGAGGATCAGGTATTCATGAAACAAGTAAGTTATTCGCCATGGAGATAGAACCTGAAAAAGAAATTGTATTAATTCTTGCCCAAAAAGAGATTGTAAAACCAATCATCACATCCATTTGTGAGGAACTTGATATTGATCAACCCGGAAATGGAATCATATTTGTTCAGGAAGTTCACCAAACCTATGGCATTCGATAAAAAGAAAAAGAAGAAAATAAAGTTTAGATTCCTACCTTTTCTTGTTGTATTAACACTTATTTTATATTCTTTTTTAGGGTTCAGTCAAGTCAGCCAGTGGCTAGGTTTCAATGACGTTAGAAGTTCACTAACATTTTTGGATTATCTACTATGGTTTTTCTTAACTTTTTATATTTCCCTAACTATTCATGAATTAGGACACTTCTTTTCCTTTGTTTTTCAACAGGTTAAGCTTAGAGCACTCTATATCACAATCTTTATTTTTCATAAAACAGAAAAGGGCTGGAGATTTAGAATTAAACCTAAATTGATTGTCTTACTTGGTGGGTTAGTCGTTCCAGATTTTGGAGATGTTAAGGATGAAAACGAGTATCAAAAAATAGTAAAAAAATTCTCAAGAGCATTAATCGCAGCACCTATTGTAACCATTACATTTTTATCGGTTACAATCGTTTCATTCATCTTAGCAGTCTTATTTGTTCCTCAAAGTGAATTCATGGGAATCATCTATTTATTAGCATTTTATGCTATACCAATTAATTTACTTTTTATATATTCATTTACTTTATCGAACCCAATGTTCTTTGGAGATTTTGTAGCTTATAAAAAGATGAGAACTGATCAGACATTTGCCCTAGCGATGATTACTCAATACTCGATGTTTACCTTATCAGATTCAAAAGAATCCGATCACTTCATATGGGAAAAATCTAGAGATACATTAAAAGGTTTACCAATCAGTTCATCACAGTTTCATACCATGATCCTACTGAGCTACATCGATGGAGTTATTCGAAGAGATGAACCCTTAGATCATACGATCGATATTAAAATCAATCGGATACCAATCAGGAAATATTTAAAAGATGAACTGGGATTAAGTTTAATCTATGATATTGCAAGTTATCATTATTTCAATAGCAATGTTGAAAAAGCATATAAATTATTTGATGATATTCAAAAACTTGTAAGCACAAAATTGGATTCAAAGATGCTTAATTATAACAAAATGAAATATATGCATATCTTACATCTCGAATATCAGGATTCATTTCTTTCCAATAAGGATAACTATTTTATTGGAAATAACTGGATATTTGATGTCTTAGTAGACCCATATGAATTACTTCAAGCACATCATGAGAAACTTCCATTTAGAGAGTATAGCACGGTAGTTCATTTGGAAGAAGTTGAACCTGTTATCGAAGAAGAACAAAAAAGCGACTCAGATTAAGAGTCGCTTTCATTTATATACTGGTGCCCCCAACGAGAATCGAACTTGTATTTCAGCATTACCATTGCTGCGTTTTACCACTAAACTATGGGGGCGTGGTTTCATTTTTCTTGATTATTCATGCATAAACGATTTTATCGTAAAATGAATCGATTGTCAATTCATATCTTTAAATTGTGATCACTATTGTTGATCTAAAAAGATAGATATCGATAATTTAGATTGACTGAAGTTGGTTTGAAGTACGGATATGTTATAATAAATTTATAATTTATTGATGAGGTAGATACTATGGCAAATAAAAGTAAAAGACCATATAAAAAAAGAACAGTTATATCAAAGAAAACACCAAAAAATAAGCTTATATCAATCCTACTTGCACTGATTGTAGTTGCTGCAGGTTATTATTATGCAACCTACATGCTTCCAGATGAAAATCCACCAGTTTATAGTGCGAACCAAAATGTGGATGGATTCTATTATTATACACTTGTTGTGGTATCAGATTACTATTATGATGCTAATAATCTAATTGGAGATGACCTTAAAGACGAATTGAACGCGATTTTAAACACAGGTTTTACTCCAACTTCCTATGCTGAAGCGAAAACATACTTAGAAATAGCTGATCAAAGCTTAACAGATTCTACTAAGGTCTACAATGTCTATAATGGTCTACTAGTAAATGCGGTATGGGATTCTACATCCTGGCATCGTGAACACATTTGGCCAAATTCAAGATTAGGTATGGATAGAGTAACAGAATCCAATCGAAATCAAGCATCAGACCTACACAATCTAAGAGCGATTACCCCTAGTGTAAATTCAAGTCGAAGTGATCGCTTTTATTCAGATGCATCTGGAGAAAATCAACTCACTGATGATGGGGGATATTATCCAGGAGATGATCATAAGGGTGATGTTGCCAGAATCATCTTCTATATGGCAGTTATGTATGACTTTTTAGTTCTAACCGATGATGGACTTGAAGATGAATCCAATCATTACACGATGGCTGGTGCGAAAATGGGTAAGCTAACAGTTCTACTTGAATGGCATAAGGAAGACCCAGTCGATGATTTTGAACGTAGTAGAAATCAACATATCTATGAAGCACAGGGCAATAGAAATCCATTTATTGATAAACCTGAATATGTTCATTTGATTTGGGAAGGAAAAACAATTTCAGAGATTACAGAAAATAATCCATTATCTGTTATGAATCAAACTATTATTTTAGATTTAATCTCTAGAAAGAGAGGAATATTGAATGTCTAATTCATATAAATTATCTGCAGGGACTTACTTTATCGGAGATCCTGCAATGATGATCAAAAAGACTAAGGAAGGTGATCAGTTCATCACTACACTTTGGGATTTGTTTTATAAGGATATGAACCAATTTCAAAAGTTAGTTATAGATGGAGTTACACTATTCATTACAAGAACAGCAGAAGGTGATGGATTATTTGGTGATGTTGGAACCGATACGGGCACCATTTGCATCATGAGACTTGAAGATATTACCAAAGATGATAGATTCAATGCGAATGCTATCTTAAGGGGATGTCACTATATAAATGTAGACCAAGAAGATCAGGTCACGGTAGCAAACTTTAATATTCGATTTGATAGTGGATATCAAGTCATAACCAATTTCGAAGTTTAATGAATAAAAACAAAGAGCCCTATGGGCTTTTTGTACGAAATACAAATATTTGTAGAGAAATGTTTCATTCCATAGCGTTCTATGATATATTTTTCTATGTAGAGGATGTGTTTTTATGAAGATGATCTTAAGATTAGTCAAACCATATTGGCGAATGCTTACCATATCACTGACGTTTAAGTCGGTTGGAGCACTTGCTGATTTATTTTTGCCTTGGCTAATTGCTTATATGATCGATACTGAAATCCCTAAACTTCAAGCGGATTCCACATCAAATTTAAATAGCTTATATTTACTTGGGGGATTGATGGTCTTAATCGCCTTTTTAGGTTTATATTTAAATGTTGCTGCAAATAGAAAAGCAGAAATGATAGCAGCTTTATCGGTAAAAGGTCTACGACATGACCTATTTTCTAAGATAGAAAGACTTTCTGCAAATCAAGTCGATCAGCTGACTAGACCTTCATTAATCTCAAGAATGACTACAGATACCTATAATATGTATAATGCAACAGCATCCATGCAACGCTTAGGTGTTCGTGCACCAGTACTTCTAATCGGTGGTGTCTTGATGTCACTCTTATTAGATCCTTTACTCACACTCATTATGGTCGCAATACTTCCCTTCATCACTGTAATTGTATACTTCACCTCAAGAAAAGGGATCCCATTGTATAAAAAGAGCCAGGGTTATGTTGATCTATTGGTTAGAAAATTAAGAGAATACATTTCAGGAGCTAGAGTTGTCCGTGCTTTATCCATGAGTGACCATGAAATGAATGCATTTGATGATGCAAATCAAAATACAGTTAACGCTGAATTGAAAGCCAATATCACTATGGCAAAGATTAATCCGATGATGAATACTGTGATGAATATAGGGCTTGTTTTAGTTCTAGTTGCAGGTGCGTATAGAATCGCTGAAGGTCAAACTGAAATCGGGAAGATTATGGCCTTTGTAACCTACTTTACGATTATCTTGAACGCAATGATGAGCATCACGCGTGTCTTTGTTCTTGCGTCAAGAGCAACAGCTTCAGGTGAAAGAATCGATGAAGTTTTGGATATGCCAATTGATATGAAAGATGGAACTGAGCTTATAGAAAAGGATCCAGCTAAACCAATTATTGAATTCAAGAATGTTTATTTTTCCTACAATCAAAAGGAAAGTAACCTAAAAAATATTAGTTTTAAATTGTATCTTGGACAAACCTTAGGAATTATTGGAGCAACTGGCTCAGGGAAGACAACTATCATCAATTTACTGATGAGATTTTATGATGTGGATTCAGGGTCCATCGAATTCTTTGGCAAAAACATAAAAGATATATCCCAAAATGATTTAAGAAGACGAATTGGTGTTGTTTTTCAAAACGACTTAATATTTGCTGATTCTATTTTTGGAAATATTCAGTTCAATCGAAATGCAATCACTGATGATGATATCGAAACAGCAACCAGAGTTGCTCAAGCTGAATTCATTTATGAGAAAGCAAATGACATGAATTATCAAATGGCTCAAAAAGGTATGAATTTATCTGGAGGGCAAAAACAAAGAGTTTTAATAGCAAGAGCAGTAGCTGGTAAACCAGATATTATGGTCTTAGATGATGCCTCATCTGCACTTGATTATAAAACAGACATGAATATGCGTAAGTCCTTAAAAAATGAACTTAAGGATACAACAATGATTATCATTGCACAGCGCATTAGTAGTTTAAAGGATTCCGATTTAATTCTATTGATTGAAGATGGTGAGATCCTAGATTCCGGCACACATCAGGATTTGATGAAATCATCAGAGATGTATCAAGAAATTGCTTACTACCAATTAGGGGGTGAGCAAAAATGATGTATGCAGGTAAACAAGGCAGAGGTAGAAATGATGGCTCTGACAAGGCTAGAAATACTAAATATGTTTTAAAAAGACTATGGAGTTATCTATACTTTTATAAAGGAAAACTAGCGTTAGCTATCTTCTTAACAATTATTGCAAATGCTTTATCACTCGTTGGACCTTATTTAACAGGTAGAACCATTTCAGCAATGGAAGGCGGAGTTGATTTCGAGCTTGTATTCTTTTTTGCAGGTCTTATGATTTTCTTTTATCTATTCAGCTCACTCTTAAGTTATTTATTAGCAGTTGCTATGACAAAGATTTCTCAAAGTGTTGTTTATAAGATGAGAAAAGATTTATTTGCAAAGCTAAACAAGGTATCCATTTCTTATTTTGATAAGAATCAAACAGGAGATATCATCTCAAAGATGAGCTATGACATTGATACGATTAATACTTCATTAGCAAATGATGTAATCTCAATATTCACATCAATTATTACCGTTGTAATCTCATTTGTGATGATGTTGGTTATGTCTCCAATCCTTGTTTTAGTGTTTACACTCACAATACCCATATCGATCATAATCACAAGAGTACTTTCTAGGATTGTCAAAAAGAAATATCGGATTAGAAATCAAAAACTTGGTGAATTAAATGGATTTGCTGAAGAAATGATTACAGGGCAACGAACCATTCAATCCTATGTTCAAGAAGATTCTATTTTAGAAAAATTTGATGAAATCAATGATGCAGCAGCAACTGCATCCTACGAAGCAGGATACTACTCAACAGCAGTAGGACCATCCGTAAACTTTGTTTCAAACTTATCAGTTGCACTAGTTGGTGTATTTGGAGGTATTCTATATTTCTTTGGCTCCATTGATATCGGGAAGCTTGCAAGCTTTACCTTATATTCTAGACGATTTTCAGGACCTATTAATCAAATGAGTAATATTATTGCTGATATCCAAAGTGCACTCGCTGCATCAGAACGTGTATTTAATGTTCTAGATCAACCGGATGAACCTAAGGATATTGAAAATGCGTTAGATTACTATGATATTAAAGGTGACGTTGAATTCAAGGATGTATCATTTAATTATGTGGAAAATACACCAGTACTAACCAATGTATCATTTAAAGTTCCGAAGGGTAGCGTGATTGCGATTGTTGGTCCAACAGGTGGTGGAAAAACGACTTTGGTTAATTTATTGATGCGCTTTTATGATGTCCAAGAAGGAGACATCATGATTGATGGTAAACCCACAAGAAGCTTAACTCGAAAAAGTCTCAGAAGTGCATTCTCTATGGTTTTACAGGATACATGGATCTTCCATGGAACTGTCTTTGAGAATATATCCTATGGCAATGGAGATGTCAGTCGGATTGAGGTTGAAGAAGCTGCTAAAAAGGCTAGAATTCATTCCTTTATTTCACATTTACCGAATGGTTATGATACAATCTTGACCGATGAAGGTATTAATATCTCTAAGGGACAAAAGCAACTTTTAGTTATAGCAAGAGCAATTTTATCCAAAACAAAAATGCTAATTCTTGATGAAGCTACATCCAATGTGGACACCCATACAGAAGTTCAGATTCAAAAAGCAATGCTTGCACTTATGGAGAATAAAACAACTTTCGTCATCGCACATCGTTTATCTACCATTCAAAATGCCGATTTAATTCTTGTTGTAAAGGATGGAAATATCATAGAACAAGGCACACATAGTAAGTTATTAGAACAAAAGGGCTTCTACAACGAACTTTATCAAAGTCAATTTGTGTAATTAAAACTTTATTGTCGTAATTCCTTGTAATTTAAGTTTCGGTTGTGTATAATGTAAATAGGCATTAAGTTGTCAAGTAAATATTAAAGGAGTATCGTAATGAAAGGCGTAGTAAAATGGTTTGACGCTGACAAGGGATATGGATTTATCTCATCAGCTGAAGGTAAGGACATTTTTGTACACTTTAGTGCAATTCAAACTGAAGGTTACAAAACATTAGCAGAAGGCGACCAAGTAGAATTTGATGTTAAAAACGGCGACCGCGGACAACAAGCGGCTAACGTAGTTAAAGTTTAATTTCCAAAAGGTATGGGGACTCGCAAGGGTCCCCCTTCTATTTGTTTGGATATAGATTCAGACATAAGTTTGACACGATTATATTAAATCGTGTTTTTCTTTTATCTCTTGTCTCTGATAGCGTTTTTATGATATAATATCCTTAAAGATGGGAGCGTTGATAATATGGAGAAAGATCTATTAGAGGTAGAGTGCCAGCATCTAGCTAACGTAGTTAAGGAAGCAGACCCAAAACAAATAGAAGAGGTCGAAAAGAAGTTTGCCTTAGTCTACACATATGATGCTGTTGGTATGGTAGGACAAAATAGAATTCCTTATGAGGACGTAAAACGACTCAGCCAAGCGAAAGCTCTACTCGAGTATAGCGAAAGAGAACAAAAAGAAATATTAAATCATCTAAAAGCATTTGAATTTATTAAAAAAGAAGCGAAAGAAAAAAAGCCATTTACAGAAGAAAAAATGAAGGACATGCATGAAATATTGGTTGAAGGAATATTTCAAGGTGGCGTTTACAGAAATGTAAATATCAATATCTTTGGAGCAGAACATCAACCCCCTGATTACGTTAAGGTTTACGATAGAATGTCTAAATTCTTTAGAAATCTTGAACATTTTGAAGGAACACCTTTAGAAAAAGCAACTTATGCACATGCAAGTATTGCTAAAATACATCCATTTGTTGATGCAAACGGTCGACTTGCAAAGCTTGCCTTAAATTATTACTTAATGGTTGAGAATTACTTACCCATTTCAATTCCGTTGGAACAACGTGAAGCATATATCGAACATCTTGAAGCCTTTAAACAAGAAAAAGATTTAAAACCTCTAGTTAGCTTTTTTAAAGGACTTTTAATCAAACGCTATGAAGAAGTCTTAAAAGAATTAGATTTATGAGTGCGAATGCACTCTTTTTTTTATTTTTACATGTTTTTTCTATTTTGTGATAAAATATTAAAGGTGATACTATGGACTTAAAGATTGGTGAAATCAATCGTTTGATTGTTAACAGAAAAACAGATATCGGATATATGCTTGATTCTGAAGAGGATCAAGTCTTTTTGCATAATAATGAAAGCTTACATCAAGATTTAAAACCAGGTCAAGAAGTGGATGCATTTCTTTATTTCGATAATAAAGGAAGACTTGCAGCAACATTAAAAATGCCTTATATAACTGTGTCAAATCCAGGATTTGTTACAGTCAGTGATATTCATGAATCCCTAGGAGTATTCTTAGACATGGGCATTGCTAAAGAACTATTATTATCTCATGAAGATCTACCATTCGACCATTCTGAATGGCCTCAAGTTGGCGATATTTTATATATTAACGTCAAGGTAAAAGGCAAATTGGTTGCAAAAATATCATCGAAAGAAGAAGTTAAAATTAAACCGGAACAAGAACTGAATCTTAAAGAAGCAGTTGTTGCTAGAGTTCAAAAGATAGGTAGAGAAGGTGTCAATCTTTTAACAAGAGATGGACATTGGATTTTCGTACATCACTCGATGATTAAAGTGCCGATTCGATATGGACAAGAGGTTAGTGTTAAAGTCACTTTTCACTCAGAAAAAGGATACACAGGATCTCTTGCTCCGCAAAAAGAAATTGCAATTTATGAGGATGCGAATAACATCCTTTCCTATATCATTAGAAAAGGTGAAATGGATCTCGATTCTAATTCATCACCCGAAGATATTGATTTAATCTTTAGTATGAGTAAAAAAGCATTTAAAAGAGCTTTAGGACATCTATATAAGGAGCGTAAAATTGATTTTGTCGATGGCAAAACAGTTTTAGTGAATAAATAGTGAACGAAAAAGATCCATTTGCAAAATATGATAAGCTATTTGAAGAGCAAGATAAAGAACATGATCAACAAGTAAAAACATACAGAAACGAAATAAAAACCGAGGATAGCCCTTCATTTGATGATTTCAAAGACGATGAAATTCGGAATAATCCAAAAAAATCAACCCAGAATAATCAGGCAGTAGGTATATTCATATCTGTAATCGTTGGGGTCATTGTTTTACAGTCTGTTTTTTCTTCATCAACAGGATCATTCAGCAATATATTTGCAATCTTTATTATTATAGGTATCGTAAGTAGTATTTACAAATATTTCAAAAACAAAAGGTGAGTTCAATGAGCAATAACAAAAAAATGAATGATGCAGTCACATCAAGAGATGCTGACTTCGCACAATGGTATACAGACTTATGCCTAAAGGCTGAGTTAATGGATTATAGTGAAGTCAAAGGCTTCATTATTTATCGTCCATATGGCTATGCAATATGGGAAAATATTATGAATTATTTAGATAAGAAATTCAAGGAAACGGATCATCAAAACGTCTACATGCCTTTAGTGATTCCTGAGTCACTATTTCAAAAAGAAAAGGATCATGTAGAGGGATTCGCTCCTGAAACTGCAATGATAACAACTACAGGTGTTGAAGAACTCACTGAACGATTGATTATAAGACCAACTTCTGAAACCTTATTTGGTGTTCATTATCAAAAAATTATCAATTCCTATAGAGATTTACCAAAACTATACAATCAATGGTGTAGTGTTGTTCGCTGGGAAAAAACAACACGTCCTTTTTTAAGAGGGAAAGAGTTTTTATGGCAAGAAGGTCATACTGCACATGCTACTGAAGCAGAAGCTAGAAAAGAAACATTAGATATCCTAGAAATCTATCGTAAACTTGGTGAAGAATTATTAGCAATTCCTTTCGTAACAGGTAAAAAAACAGAAAAAGAAAAATTTGCTGGAGCAGTAGATACTTATTCTATTGAAGCATTGATGCATGATGGTCAAGCACTTCAATCAGGAACCACTCATTATTTTGGTCAAGGTTTCGCAAAAGCATTTGATATTAAATTTACGGATGAAAAAAATTCACTTCAATATGTCCATCAAACATCGTGGGGTGTATCTACACGTCTTATTGGTGCTGTCATTATGGTTCATGGAGACAATGAAGGCTTAGTTTTACCTCCATATGTTGCACCTACACAAGTTGTTATTATTCCAATACAATCACAAAAAGAGTCTGTTCAAGTCGCTACAAAAACACTGTTTGATCAGTTAAAAAAAGCAGGATATAGAGTTTCGATTGATGATTCGAACAAGTCACCAGGATGGAAATTCTCTGAATATGAAATGAAAGGTGTTCCAGTACGTATTGAAATTGGACCAAGAGATCTAGAAAGAAATGAAATTACTTTAGTAACTCGACACGATCGAGAAAAGCATATTCTTAACATTGACAATGTTTTAGGAGCCCTTCCAGAAATATTTAGAAACATGCACAATACATTGTATCAAAATGCATTAGATCACGTGAATAAAAATACATATGAAGCTAAAACTTATGATGAGTTTAAGGCATATATCCAAAAAGGTGGATATGTTGCGATGAGTATTTCAGGAGAAGATGCTGAAATACAAATCAAAAAGGATACCACAGCAACTGCTAGAGTTATTCCATTTGAACAAAAGCTAATCACTGAGATTTGTCCAGTAACTCATAAAAAAGCGACTCAAACCGTATGGTTTGCAAGAGCATATTAATATAAACGATCATATTAGGAGTATAATTATATATAGAAAGAGGTGAGTATTGATGCATACACCGATTATTCAAGAAACGATTAAGCTAGATAGGATTGCACGAGAAAAGGTCATGGAACTACAAGAAGAAAAAGCTCATATCGATGACATCATCAAAGCGGATGAAGCCAAACTCAAAGCTGACATTAAAGAAGAAATTAAAGCTGCTATATTAGCAAATAAAGAAAAATATGAAAAAGAGATTCAAGAAAGAGAAGAGAAGGAAATAATTGCTTATGAGAATTCTCTTACAGATATGAAAACTCAATTTGATAAGAATAAAAAGCAATGGATTGAAGATATTTTTTCATTTTGTACAAAGTAATCTAATTAGAAAGGATACTATAAGATGAGTTCCCAAGCAAATAATTCAATTATATCGAAAGCAAAAGCTATCTATGGTAACTTTCTAAAACTAGAAGACTACGAACGCATTATAAAAATGCAATCAATTCCTGATCTTGTAAGTTACTTAAAAAAACAAAAGCATTATAGCTTAGCTTTAAAAGATGTTCAAGAGAATTCTATACATCGTGGACAACTTGAAGCTCTCATTCGTAAAAATTCATTTGACAATATTTTTAGACTTGTTAAACTTGTATTTACGAAAGATAAAGAATTTTATAAATTAAATATAGTTGCTCAAGAAAATGAAATTATTTTATCTTCCTTAAGAACTATAATATCTAGTGAATTTGATGAAATCAAAGGAAAAATTCCTTTTTTCTTTGATACGCATACAAATATCAATATGGAGAAGCTATTTAAGGTAACAAACTACGATGAACTGCTTGAAGCACTTGTTGATTCGAACTATTATCCAATCTTAAAGAAATTCTACACGAAAAATGCAGATATGATTCGATATCTAGATATTGAGCATGCACTTGAAGTGTACTACTATGATGAAGCATTTAGAAGAATAGAGAATAATTATAGTGGTTCTTTGAAAAGGGATATAGAGAGTATTTATCAGACTAGAATTGAGCTTGGTAATATTATAAAAATATACCGTTTAAAGAAGTTTTATAAAGCTGATCCAATCACAATCAAAAGCGTATTAATCAAAAAACATATGAGAATTAGTGAAAAGAAAATTGATGAGATTTTACAACTTGATAATCCTGATTTAATACTGAAGTATTTGTCTAAATCAGAATATGCTAAGTTCACTAACGAAAAAGATTATGTATATGTTGAGTATTATGCAGGTCGGATTAAATATGATTTAGCTAAGAAATTTATGTATTTTTCTACAGAAGTACCAAAAGTTTTTACTGCATTCGTGACGCTAAGTGAGATTGAAATCGAAAATCTTACGAATATCATTGAAGGTATCCGCTATCAAGTGGATGAAAATGAAATTAAGCAAATGCTTATTTACTAGGAGGAATTATGGGTATAGCAAAAGTTAACCTAATAGATTTGACCTCAAATGTAAGCAATTTAGATCGAGTTTTGACAAGATTTATAGACCTGAAGGATTTTCACCCTGTTTTAGCGAGTGAAATTGTAGATAAGGTTCATGGATTGACTTCATTTGTTTCTGAAAATCCCTGTGTATCAATGCTTCAGGAACTTGATGAAATAGAAAAAAAATACGATTTAAATTTGCCAAATATTGAGCAAAGAGATGTTGAATACAATTTGAATTCTATGTTTGATTACATACAAGAAATCAAATCTTCACTTGAAAAAGAAGTGAATAAGATTAAAGAGCATGAAGCTTTTATACAAAAATATGAGAATGCATTGATTCAGGTAGAAAACATACAAAGCTTAGATATTGCACTGGATGATCTTTTCGCATGTGAATATATTTTTATCAGATTTGGTAGATTGCCAAATGATAGTGTTGAAAAGCTTCGATTCTTTCAGAACAAACCATTTGTTTTCAAAACATTTAGTTTTGATGACAGTTATAGCTGGTGTATGTATTTCACGACTGACGAATATAAGCGTGAAGTTGATAACATTTTTTCTTCAATGTTCTTCGAAAGAAGTTTTATTCCTGATTTCGTACATGGGACACCTAAGCAAGCGATAGAAGCTCTCGTTAATGAAATTAATATTGCAAAGGAAAAAATCAATCAAAATAAAGTAGACATTAATAATATCACTTGTGGTTGTAATAATGAACTTGCATGTATTAAAGGGGAACTCCTATTTCTAAATCGAATCTTCGAATCGAAAAAATACGTGGTTGGTCTTGGTGATAAATTTAGTATATCGGGGTTTACAGAAGTTCAAAATGTTGATAAATTTAAGGCAATGTTTGAAGATCTCGAAGATGTTGAAATCGAAGTCAACGATGCGGATAGTGATAAACGTATTTCACCACCAACTAAACTAAAAAATGGTTGGTTTAGTAAGCCATTTGGTATGTTTGTTGAAATGTATGGCTTACCTGGTTATACGGATTTAGATCCGACACCGTTTGTTGCAATCACATATTCATTGTTATTTGGTATGATGTTTGGTGATTTAGGTCAAGGGTTAGTCTTGATGTTAATCGGATATCTACTCTATAAGTTCAAAAAGATGAGATTAGGCGCAGTTGGTGTCCGAATCGGATTATCCTCAGCACTCTTTGGGTTGCTTTACGGATCATTTTTTGGAGATGAAGAGATATTAACTCCATTTTATACTCAGTTCCTTGGATTGGCAGAAAAACCCATACACATTATGGATGCCAGTTTCACAATGACGTTGCTGATAACGGCAATCGCCATCGGGGCAGTTTTAATTATTATTGCAATGTTTCTTAATATTTATACATTGTTTAAGAAAAAGGATTATGTTGAACTTGTTTGTTCACATAATGGCATTGCTGGTCTGATCCTTTACGGTTATATCGGTGTTGGTGCCGCTCTTCAACTTGGGTTAGGTATACCAGTATTTAGTTTAGCTACAATATTGATTTTCGTTGGTATACCAATTCTAATGATTTTCTTCAAAGAACCAATCGAAAGAAAAGTTCACAAGCATAAGATGTTTCCAAGTGGTTTTGGTGGATTCTTTGTTGAAGGATTCTTTGAATTATTTGAAATCATGTTATCGTACATGACAAATACGATGTCATTCTTGCGTGTTGGTGGGTTCGTATTATCTCATGCTGGAATGATGCTTGTCGTAACAAGCTTAATGTCAATGGTTGGTGGAAGTGCTTCAATCATTGTCTTAATTCTAGGGAACGTCTTTGTGATGGCGCTAGAAGGTATGATTGTTGGTATTCAAGTACTTAGATTACAATTTTATGAAATGTTTTCACGTTATTATGTAGGAAATGGAATCGCGTTTAACGCGTTAAATAATTAGGAGGATTATGAAATGTTGAATTATATGGATGTATTATTGCCACTGCTATTCTTAGTTTTAGTTAGTTTACCTTTAATAAAAGTATTTAGAGGAAAGGCGACTGTTCGTTCTGCAAGAAATAGATTAGTGACACATATTGCTGGTTTCTTTGGAATTATCGTGTTTGTACTTGTTTTTCAAATGGTTTTTGGATTTAGTGTCTCTGCAGCTGAAGGTGATGAAGCTGTCGTTAATCCAATGATTGGAACACTTGCACAAGGTTTAGGATTCTTAAGTGCTGCGTTATCTACTGGTATGTCTGCACTTGGTGCTGGTGTCGCTGTTGCGGCTGCTGCTCCTGCAGCAATCGGTGCTTTCTCTGAAAACGAGAAGAACTTTGGTAAGTCTTTGATTTTCGTTGCACTTGGTGAAGGTGTTGCGATTTACGGATTATTGATTTCCATTCTAATCATTAACAAGCTTTAATAAATGAAAGAAGGTTTCTTATGAAATTTTTCTTAATTAGTGACAATGTTGATACTGAAGTTGGAATGCGTTTGGTTGGTATAGAAGGTGTAGTCGTGCATGGGAAGAGTGATTTTTTAAGAGCTTTAGAAACAGCTCTCGAAGATCCAACAATCGCGATTATTTTAGTGACGACAAAATTAATCGAACTAGCACCGAAAATTATATCAGAACTTAAATTAACCCAACCACGTCAGCTCATTGTCGAAATTCCAGACCGTCATGGCACCTCAGAAATCGGAAAAGCAATTGACCGATATGTGAGCGAAGCCATAGGCGTTAAGTTGTGAGGTGAAGAGAGTGGCATACTATAATGAGGATCAGTTAAAGCGTTACTTTGAAAAAGCAATTCAAAGAGAATCAGATAAGCAAGTTGAGAAGTTACGCAAAGAAATAAATGGTATTTATAGCAGAGAAATTAAGAAAGTAAAAGAAGATCTAGCAATTAAAAAACAAGTTCAACTCAGTAAAGCAATTCGTGATGTGCAGGTTGATTATCAAGATAAAATCAATAAAATTGGTGTCGGCTATGATGAAAAACTAATTAAAAAGCGCACAGAAATGACGAATTATGTTTTCAATCATGTTGAAAAAAAGCTAGTCGATTTTATTCTGAAACCAGAATATGAAGAATTGATGGTTTCAAAAACTAAAGAGCTTAAGACATCTATTGGAGATAAAAAAGTTTCCTTCAAAATAGGTCTTGAAGATATTAAATTGGAAAAAATAATCCAAAAAGAATTTGGTTTAAAGAGCACAATTGAGCGGACAGAAGATATCCATCTCGGTGGATTTCAAGCATTACTCTTCGATGATGAAATAGAAATCGATGAAACAATTGACACAAAATTGAACGAAAGAAAACAATGGTTTTATATGAATTCCAAACTTTTCATTCGTCATTAGGAGGTTACAATGGAAAATCAAATTTATTCAATCAACGGACCTGTTGTTACCGTCCAAAATGCTACCGATTTTTCTATGCTTGAAATGGTTTTCGTCGGTAAAGAAAAACTTCTAGGTGAAGTTATTTCTATAAGCAAATCTAAAACAACAATACAGGTATATGAATCAACAAGTGGTTTAAAGGTTGGAGAACCAGTTTATACAACTGGTGAACCGATTTCTGCCATGCTTGGACCTGGACTACTTAAAAATATTTTTGACGGAATCGAAAGACCCCTACGGACTATCCGTGATCAAGAAGGTATTTTTATACCTACTGGTTCCGATTATGAATCACTTGATCGCAACATTTCATGGAAGGTTACCATGAAGGTAAATATTGATGATGAAGTCAAGTTTGGCGATATTTTTGCAGTTACTCAAGAAACGGAATCTATAGAGCATCGTTTAATGATCCCAAATCATCAGGGCGGCAAAGTGACTTGGGTTGCTAAATCAGGATCCTATAAACTATATGATGTCATCTTGAAAACGAAGGATGCAAAAGGAAATGTACATGAACTCACATTGGTTCAAAAATGGCCAATCAAAACACCAAGACCAGTAACTAAAAGATTACCTATCTCAGTACCACTGATTAGCGGACAACGTGTTATCGATACACTTTTTCCAATAGCTAAAGGTGGAACTGCTGCTGTTCCAGGTGGATTTGGTACAGGGAAAACAATGATGCAGCACCAGTTTGCAAAATGGTGTGATGCAGATATTATTATTTATGTAGGATGCGGAGAACGTGGAAATGAAATGACCCAAGTTCTAGAAGAATTTGGTGAATTGATTGATCCACGAACAAATAAACCTTTAATGGAAAGAACCGTATTAATTGCAAACACCTCAAACATGCCAGTTGCTGCAAGAGAAGCTAGTATTTATACTGGAGTCGCAATTGCAGAATATTATAGAGATATGGGTTACCATGTAGCTGTTATGGCTGATTCAACTTCAAGATGGGCAGAAGCACTTAGAGAAATCAGCGGACGCTTAGAAGAAATGCCAGCTGAAGAAGGATTCCCAGCATATTTACCAAGTAGAATCTCGCAATTCTATGAACGCGCTGGATATATTGAAACACTAAATCATCAAATTGGTTCAGTTTCAATTATTGGAGCTGTATCTCCTCAAGGAGCAGACTTTTCTGAGCCTGTTACTCAAAATACAAAACGATTTGTTAGAAGCTTTTGGGCATTAGATAAGCAACTTGCTTATATGCGCCATTACGCAGCAATCAATTGGAATTTAAGCTATTCAGAATATATTAATGATTTAACAAAATGGTTTGATACGGAAGTAAGTCCAAGATTTTTGACTAATCGTCAAGAAATCATGGGGATTCTTGCTGAAGAAAACAAATTAATGGAAATTGTTAAGTTGATTGGTAGTGATGTATTACCAGATGATCAAAAATTAATCATAGAAATTGGTAAAGTCATTCGATTGGGTTACCTTCAACAAAATGCATTTCATAAAGATGATACGTATGTTCCATTAGAAAAGCAGTTAAAAATGATGGATGTCATCCTCTACTTAAACAAAAAAGCGAAAACCTTTATTGAAGATGGCAAATCACTAAATACAATTATTGAAACAGGAATTTTTGAACATGTAATTAAAATGAAATATGATGTATCAAATGAAGAAATCTCTAAACTAGATAGTTATCATAAATACATTGATAAAGTGATTAAAAAAATACATTAAGGAGGCTTTTCATGAATCTAAATTATATTGGACTTGATGAAATCAATGGGCCACTTATCTTTCTAGACAATGTATCTAATGTTGGATTTGAAGAAATGGTTGAAATCAAGCTTTCTAATGGTTCAACTAGATATGGTCGTGTCGTTCAAATAGATGGTAGCAAGGTTGCTATTCAGGTATTTGAAGGTACACATGATATGTCCTTATTGAATACGAAAACAAAGTTTACAGGACATCCAGTGGAAATGAGTTTATCCAAAGAAATTCTTGGTAGAACATTCAACGGATCTGGTAGACCAATTGATGGTTTAGGTGAAGTATTTATTGATGAAAGAAGAAACATCAATGGACATCCACTGAATCCAGTTGCTAGAGTTTACCCTAGAAATTATATTCAAACAGGAATTAGTTCTATTGATGCCTTAACAACATTAATAAGAGGTCAAAAACTACCGATTTTTTCAGGATCAGGTATGCCTCATAACGAACTTGCTGTTCAAATTGTTAAACAAGCTAAAATTGCTGATGGAAAAGGTGATAATTTTTGTATCGTCTTCGCAGCAATGGGAGTCAAAAACGATGTAGCTGACTATTTTAGACAGTCTTTTGAAGAGGCTGGAGTCATGCATAAGGTTGTAATGTTTCTAAATTTATCCAATGAACCAATCATCGAAAGAACATTAACCCCAAGATTTGCATTAACTGCTGCTGAATATCTTGCTTATAAGCATAACATGCATGTTCTAGTTATTCTTACTGATATTACAGCCTATTGCGAAGCACTTAGAGAGTTCTCAAGCAGTAAAGGAGAAATTCCTGGTCGTAAAGGCTTTCCTGGATATCTATATTCAGATTTAGCATCCCTTTATGAAAGAGCAGGGATTGTTTCTACTGCAAAGGGTAGTGTTACTCAGATTCCAATTTTAACAATGCCTAACGATGATATAACACACCCAGTACCTGATTTAACTGGATATATTACAGAAGGTCAAATCGTATTGAGTCGTGAGTTAAATCAAGTTGGAATATTCCCACCAGTAGGTGTTCTACCCTCACTTTCTAGATTAATGAAGGATGGTATTGGTGATGGTTATACTAGAGAAGACCATTCATCAATTGCAAATCAATTATTTGCATCGTATGCAACTGTTCAAGATGCAAGAAGTCTAGCTTCAGTTATTGGTGAAGATGAATTAAGTCCAATAGATAGACTTTATATTGAATTTGGAAAGCTATTTGAAAAATACTTTATCAATCAAGGCTTTGAGAGCAATCGATCCATGATTGACACACTTGAGTTAGGATGGGATTTAGTATCTACTCTTCCAAAAGAAGAATTGCATCGTATTGATGAAAAATATATCGAAAAACATTATAATCACTTGCGTGCTGTTGAAAGATTCCATATTGTTAGTAAACCTATCATTTCTGAATTGAACGGAGATTTTGACTATGAATGATCAAATATTTCCTACTAAAGGGAATTTGATTGCAATTCAAAAATCGAATCAACTTGCTAAAAAAGGTTATGAGCTTATGGATCGAAAAAGAAATATTTTGATTCGTGAGATGATGACCTTAATTGAGGATGTTAAATTATTAAGAGAAGAACTTTCAAAGACATATAAACAAGCTTATCAAGCTCTTCAAGAAGCAAATATTACATTAGGTATCGTTTCTGATATCGCAAAATCTATTCAATTAGATGATGGTGTAGAGGTTTCTTATCGTTCTGTAATGGGTGTTGAACTACCTAGTGTAACACATACTATTGAGCATGTTAAAATCACTTATGGTATCGGTCATACCAATACAAAATTTGACTTTGCATATAAATCATTTCAAAAGGTTAGAGAATTAACTGTAAAACTTGCTGAGGTTGATAATTCAACCTATCGTCTTGCAAATGCAATCAGAAAGTCTCAGAAAAGAGCAAATGCTTTACAAAATGTAGTGATTCCTCGATTTGAATCTAATATTAAATTCATAACAGAAGCTTTAGAAGAAAAAGAAAGAGAAGCATTTACACGCCAAAAAGTAATCAAAGCTCAACAAGAAAAGAAAAAACAAAATATGGAAAAATAAAAATGCCATCAACTGGCATTTTCTTTTTTCTTCTTGATTTTTTTCTCAGGAACGGGGTCATATTTTGGCTTAAATAAAGGATTACATGTTAAAATTCGCTTGCTTGTTAAAAATGATGCTTTAAAAAAGTTAAAACGAACATAGCATTCCTTTGCATATGCAGAGCAAGTAGGTGTATGTCTACACTTATGATTACTATTTGGCGAGATGTCTCTTTGGTACCATTCAATTAATGAAATTGCTATTTTTTTCATGTTTTCACCGTCTATATTATAGCATATTCCGTCACTTATGTTAAATTATCAAATTTATGACAAAACGATTTGAGTCATATAAAAATATGATATAATTAATATATAGAATATGAAAACGATTACAGGAGGTCAAGGATGAAGGAGTATAACACCAAAGAGATTCGCAACATTGCAATTTTAGGACATCAAGGATCAGGCAAAACCAGTATTTCGGAAGCACTGCTATTCGCAGGAAAAGCAATTGACAAAAAGGGAGAAGTTGAAAGAAAGAACACTGTTTCTGACTACTTAGTTGAAGAACAAATCAAGCTTTCAAGTCTTTCATTAAGCGTTCTACCAGTTGAATGGAAAGATTATAAGTTAAACTTTATAGATGTTCCAGGTAGTGATGAGTTTGTTGGTGACTTAAGCCAAGCATTAGAAGTTGTCAAAGGAGCTGTTATCCTTATTGATGCACTGAAGGGTGTTGAAGTAGGTACTGAGCGCGTTTGGCAAGAAATTAGAAAGAGACATATTCCAACTATCTTATATGTAAATAAGATGGATAAAGAAAATGTTAAATTCGAAAATGTATTAGAAGAAATTCGTGAAAAATTAGGTAAAAAAGCAGTACCTTTCTGTTGGCCAATCGGTCATGATGAAAACTTTGAAGGATTCGTTAACGTCATCGAAATGAAGGCAAGAATCTTTGATGGTACAGATTCACATGATGCACCTATTTGGGATGAAAAGAAATCTAAAGTTGATGAATTACATAACATGATTTTAGAATCTGTTGCAGAAACATCAGAAGAATTGCTTGATTTGTACCTTGCAGGTGAAGAAATACCTGAAGCCAAGGTTAAAGAAGCACTTCGTGCAGGAATTATGGAAGGTGAACTTACTCCAGTTATGGTTGGTAGTGCAACAAAAACCATTGGTGTTAGAACATTACTAAACATGTTAGTTGATTACTTACCAGCACCAGATGAATTACGTCCATTAACTGGTAAAGATGCAAAAACGAATCAAGAAGTTGTTCGTCATACTCATGATGATGAACCATTCTCAGCCTATGTATTTAAAACAACAGTAGACCCATTTCTTGGTCAAATTAACTATTTAAAGATTAATTCTGGAACACTTAAATTAGGTCAAGAAGTTGTTATATCGAATAAAGGTGATAATAAAAAGATTACAAACCTATTCATTCCACGCGGTAAACAACAAATCGAATGTACAGTTTTCCATGCAGGTGATATGGCTGCTATTGCAAAGGTTGAAGGAATTGAAACTGGCGATACTTTGGCTGATCCAAAGAGTCAAATTGTCTATGATTCAGTTGCATTACCTACACCAGTTATATATATTGCAGTACATCCAAAAAATAAAAATGATGAAGATAAAATTTCAATGGCACTTCATCGATTAAATCTTGAAGATCCAACCTTTGAAATTAAGAGAAATAAAGAAACAGCTCAACTCTTACTAGGCGGTATGGGGATGACTCATTTGAATTATGTCCTAGAAAGAATGAAGACAATGTTTAAAGTAGACGTTGATATTGATGAACAAAAAATCGTTTATCGCGAAACGATTAAAAAAGAAGTACAAGCTGAAGGTAAACACAAGAAACAATCCGGTGGGGCTGGCCAATTTGGTCATGTATGGATTCGATTTGCTCCATCACAAAAAATCTTTGAGTTTGAAGAAGATGTATTTGGTGGTGCTGTACCTAGAAACTATTTCCCAGCAGTTGAAAAAGGCTTAATTGAAATATTTGAGCATGGTCCTCTTGCTGGATTCCCAGTTATCAATGTTAAAGCAACTCTATATGATGGATCATTCCATCCAGTAGATTCGAATGAAATATCATTTAAATTAGCTGCTGGACTAGCATTTAAAGATGCTGTAAAGACTTGTCAGCCAACTATTCTAGAACCAATCGTTAAGGTTGAAGTTACTATCAAGGACCAATTTGTTGGTGATGTGATGGGAGACATGAACAAACGTCGCGGTCGTGTTTTAGGTATGAACCAAAGCGAAGGCTTCCAAGTCGTCATCGCAGAAGTTCCAGAAGCTGAAATTGTTAAGTACGCAATCGACTTAAAAGCAATGACTCAAGGCAGTGGTTCATTTACACGTGAATTCTTAAGATATGAAGAAGTTCCACACATGCTAATTGATAAAATTGTAGAAGCTTATAAAAAGTAATAATCCACAAGCCCCTCTAATATCAATTAGGAGGGCTTGTTATGCTTTGTGAGATATGTAGAAAAAAAGTGAGAACCCATAAGAATATACTCAACCTGTTCTCAATAGAAACACATCATATTTGTGAGTTATGTTATCAAAGGTATCCATTATTGATGAGATTAGATGTTTTGCCGATAGAAGAGGGAGTTTTATTGAATCATCTTCTATCCAGTAGGTATTATCCTGTAAATCCAATAGCCTTCATGTCCTTTTTGAAACCATACTATATGGATTTCTTAAAGCATCATCAGGGTAAAACAATGATTATATTTGATATACTAGATGATAATACTCTTGCATTATTGGATTCTCTAAAGCTTGGCGATATTTATGTCGTCTCACTTTATGAAAATATAGAAGGAAAAGGAGAAAAACTATGAAATTCGAAGTATTAGGAAAAAATGGTTTTACACCAACAGATGCTATCAAAGCATACGCAGAAAAGAGATTGTACAAAGTCGTTTCCTTTTTTGGCCCAGAAGTCATTTCTGAGGTAAGAGTTGTTTGCAAAGTTTATAAGGATCACCATAAAGTGGAAGTCACGATTCCTGCAAGAGGAACAGTGCTACGCGCTGAAGTATCCGATATTGACATGTATGCAGCAATTGATAAAGCAAATGATAAACTGGTTGCACAAATTAGAAGATATAAAGATAAATTGAAGCATAATCTTGAAAAAGAAGGTATTAAACAGGCATATAGTAATGAATTCGATGCTGAAATGTTAGAAAAAGATATACTTGCAAGTCAATTGGTTAAGAGTAAGAAAGTTGAACTCAAACCAATGTCTTCACAAGAAGCAATTGCGGCGATGGAACTTTCAGGTCATGATTTCTATGTTTACCTTGATAAAGAAACTGATCGAACCAACGTGGTATATCGAAGAGATGATGGAGATTACGCAATCATTGAAACACAACCTTTGTAGGAAGCTAGCAAGCTTCCTTTTTTTTATGCTATAATAAAATAAACGAAAAAAGAAAAAAAACACGAGGGATTACATGAAAACAAAAGTCAAATTAGTATCACTTATTTTCTTATCACTGCTTTATCCTTATTTGCTCATTGATTTAATGTTAGATGACACTGCACCATGGAATCCAATATTCAATAACTCTTCGTTTTTTGAGAACAACTGGATTGCTTTAATCATTTTAATTGGATTATTTACAGGAATTCTTTATTTAGGAAAATCACTTTTCAATGAAAAAAAAGAAGAACCTAATCTCCTCTTGAATTTTATCTATAAAAACATGATTAGTCTATCCATTTTAGTCTTTATGTATGTGTTTTCTATTTTCATGATGATCTTAGGTATAGGTTCAAATCTATTATATGTTTCTTTACTCTACATATTATTTTTTCCATTTTTATTTACTACATTCCATTATTACTATCTATTTAAGAATAATAAGAACAATAACTATTCCTATAATTTAAATATCGTATATTTATTTATTGGAGTTGTACTACCTGTGATTCTATACGGGTTACTTAGCGCAGCTGTCATATAAAAAAAACTGCAGTAGCAGTTTAATTTAGATTGAAATATAAGAATAATTCAATAAACAGATAAACAGTCACAGAATTGAAAACTATATTTGAAACATAATTTGAAAGAAACATGCTCATGCTTCTTTCTTTTTTTTGATGTATCCATGAAATGAAAACAATCCATAATATAGCAATCAGACATGAAGCAACGATAATTGCAAAAATTGGCATAGATGATTCGATTTGATTCGCACTAAAATAAAATATTAAGATTGATATTGATATAAAATTAAGTATAACTAAATCATGCTTAAGAATCAAGCTGATTAAAGACTGATCTGTTTCACTGGAATCAATAACATATCGATCGTTTAACTTAGTCAAAAAGAAGAGGATGCCTAAAGCAAACAACATGAAAATTATCGAGATGTGAAACATACCTTCTGTTCCGTAACTTAAACTTGGATGCGTTATAAATAAAATACTATTCATTGAAAAAATGACAATGATAATCATACCAACAATCGATATAAAGATTCGTAAAAGTCTATTCATAAGTCCTCCTTTAAATCGATTTCATTGTATCACATTTAAATATTTATCACAGCGTTAAGGTCTTAATAAAAAAAAGCAGGTGTGCTCACCTGCTTCATTTGGTTACTTAACTGCTTTTTGATAAAGACTAGCAACAACTTCCCAATTCACTACATTGAAGAATGCAGAAACATAATCAGGACGACGGTTTTGATAATTTAGGTAGTATGCATGTTCCCATACATCTAATCCTAAAATAGGTGTACCATCAGCAAGTGGTGTATCTTGATTTGGAGTGGATAAAACCTTTAAAGATTTTTCAGGTGTTACAATAAGCCATGCCCAACCACTACCGAATCTTGTTTTTGCAGCATTTGAGAATGCTTCCTTAAATGCTCCGAAAGTTCCAAATGCATCGTCAATCGCTTTTCCTAATGCACCTTTTGGTGTTTCTCCATTATTGACCTTAAGTAATTGCCAGAAGAATGTGTGGTTAAAGTGTCCACCACCATTGTTTTGGACAGCACCACGGATGTCAGCTGGTACTAAGGATAGATCAGCAAGTAGTGTTTCAAGTGGTGTTTTTAATTCAGGGTGCTTTTCTAGAGCAGCGTTAAGGTTTGTAATGTAAGCTTGATGATGCTTTGTGTAATGGATTTCCATTGTTCTAGCATCGATAAATGGCTCTAATGCATCAAATGCAAAGCCTAGTTTTGGTAATTCGTATGTCATAATAGTTCCTCCTATAATTTATACCCTTATCTTACCTCTTTTTACCACTTATATCAAATCATTTGCGTATATACATTAAAAAAAGTCTAAATTAGAATTAACTTAGACATTCTTTAAGTAAGACGTAATTTTATCGATATCGATATCAATATACATCGTTTGTTGGTTCTTAATTGATACTTTATATCCAGGTAGACCAGGTATCTTTTTTATGTTTTTAATTAAAGTATAATCTACAGGGATGCTAGATGATTCTCTTTGACTTGAAAAATATGCAGCCAGCATACAAGCTTTCCTTAAAATCTCTTCATTTAACTTATTGGTATTGACAATGACATGTGCTCCAGGAGCATCTTTAACGTGAAACCAATAATCATCTTTTTGAGCAAGTTCATGTGTAATATATTCATTTTGAAGATTATTTTTTCCGATCGTATAAATGATGTCTTGATCTTGGATTCTTAATACATTGGGTTTACTAACTTTTTTTGAATGAACAACCTTGATTTTTACGCCTTTATAGCCATATGGAATTAAATCTTTTTCTAAATCCTTTAAGGAGTCAGCAGTAGCAAAACTAAGAAATCCCTTGAAATCATTAAAGAGTTCAATCAGTTCATCATTTTGTCTGATTTGATCTTGAATATGCAGTAATCCACGTTTACCCTTTTGATATAATTTAAAAAAGTCTTGTGCATTTTCATTCAAAGTCTTCATCGGATCCAGAATGATATTTTCTCCACCGAGTTCAATCGATGAATATTTGCTACTCATATCTAATCCTGATTGATAAATCAAATCACCATATCTTTTTTGGTTCAGTTTAGCTTCAGCTTCGATGAGCATTTCCTCGTATTGTATTCTCTTTTTTTCATATTTCTTAAGTTGTTTATCGATAAATAATTGATGAGATAGAAAAGATATTTTTTTCTCTTCTTTTTGATCATCCATCATTTCTGAAATTGAATTAAAATATATTTTTTCATGACTCTTATCGAATATATCAAACACGTAATCTTTTTTCGTATTTAAATCTCTAGTTGGCATACATTCGATAGATTCTAATTGAATTTTATGTTCAAATAGATATTTAGCGATAAATGGTGATATTCCCATATATTGGTCAACGATATCTTTGGGTGAAAAAATATGACTATAGTCAATATGAAGAAACGACTTCTTATCGGATGGAAAATACTCAAATTCAGCTTGTGGTAAGAGTTGTCTACCTTCTTCAAAAAACATTTTTTTCAAAGTATCAACAATAACATTGTCTTTGACAAGAAGTAAATTAGAATGTTTTCCCATCGCTTCAAACACAAGTTTTTTACTAACTGGTCCATCAATAAAATCATAAGCTGTAAAATTTAGGGTAATCACT
>JAHIRQ010000164.1 GCA_018818645.1 Bacillota bacterium | reverse complement strand
TGATCCAACTTGATTGGATATCAATATTAAGGAAACGAGTAGGATTATCATAGCAATCATGGATAATCCTATTTTGTTGTGATGCCAAAAGAGTAGCCATGAAATGTTAGCGATAGAACTAATAGAAAATAAGATATTTAGATTAAAATAAGTTTTTTCGATGACATCTGTTTCTACTTGACCGATTCGAATAATTTGAAAAACTGAATAGGCACCTAAAAGAAGATAGATAACACCCCAAATTGAAAAAGTAGAGCCTGTTGGTTGAAATAAATTTGGATACTGATCAGAGATCTCTCCTGTATTTTGTCCATTGATAGGAAGTGTGTTCGCTAAAACATTCATTACAATCATAAAGACGAAGAGCAGTACTGCAATTATAATCGATCCAGTGCTTTGAGCCTGTGTCATGATATCACCTCGAAATCTATAGATTCATTATACTTCAAAAAAGAAAAAGGCTTCCCCAAAGCAGCCTTTAAAAGTTAATTGTTAGGAATAACTACATTTGGATTTAAATCTTCGAGTGGGAACTCAATATAAGCAATTTTTGTTAACGGATTTCCAGCAGCCATAAATGTATATTCTAGCTTCAAATAAAGCACAGGATCAGTAACTTCTACAAACCATAAAGGCTTAAGTGGTAAATCATGATTGAAATTAACTTGAACTGAACGTACTGTAGGCGAAAGTGGAGCAGGAGCTGCTATATATCTGACATCAGTCCATGGAGTCTTAAGGACTGCAGTTACATTGACTGAGTTCACTGTATAGTTTTCTTTTGGTGTATAAAAGATATTGAACTTATAGAAGCCACCAGTTAATATAGTTTCACCTTCAACCTCTGATTCAACAGGGTTCTTAAGTTCTTGCCATACGATAAATAATTCAAATGCATCAATTTCATCGATATCTGTAAAATCTTTAATATATTTTGTTGTTTCAGTGACTTCTGTATCGAAATGAACCTTTTGATTGTTTGTATATGCACCAATATAAGCAGTTAAGACCAAAGTGATGGGAACAATCACAAGAAATGCTAGCAAAACAACTTTAATTCTATTTTGATGTAGCCAAATCCAAAAGCTTTTTTTTGAATCCTTTTTCACATTATTTTTCATATTCATAGAATAACTCCTTCATGTTGTATATAAATTCTATTATACATCAATTTCATAAAAAGAAAAAGAGTTAACATGAAACTCTCTTGGTTTCTTCATTGACTTAAAATGCAAAATTAAGGTATAATGAAAAGGTACAACATGTATATGACAATTTGAGAAAATCAGTTGTTAAAAATAAAAAAATATGGAGGTGTAAGAATGCTAGTTATAGCACTCAATGCTGTTGAAGCAGTCATCTCCGGTTTGCTAATCGTAATTGCACTTGTTTTAGGATACTTTTTACGTGTTTGGCAACACGAGAAAAATCTAAAGTCAAGTCGCGAACTCGCTGAAAAAATTGTTGAAGATGGAAAAAAAGAAGCAGAAAAATCAAAAAGAGAAAGTGTTTTAGAAGCAAAACAAGAAATTTTTGCGTTACGTAAGGAATTTGATAATGACATACGCGAACGTAGACAAGTCGTGGTTAACCTTGAAAGTAAGGTATCACAGCGCGAAGACACATTGAATCGTCGTGCGCTTCATTTGGATAAACGTGAAGAAACGTTAACTCTCAGAGAAGAAAAGCTCGATGAAAAGAAAGAAATGCTTGAACAATTAAATAGCAAAGCGGAAGAAGTCTTAAAACAGCAAGAAGAAAAATTGATGGAAATCTCTAGTTTAAGTATGGATGAAGCAAGAGAAATCATTATGCTGCGTGTTAGAGATAGTCTCTCTGACGAAATCGCTGCCTACATCAAAGATGAAGAAGAAAAGGCAAAAAATGAAGTAGTGGGACGTTCTAAACAATTGTTATCACTCGCAATCCAAAAGTATGCAAGTGAAACAACAACTGAAAGAACTGTTTCTGTCGTCGATTTACCAAACGATGAAATGAAGGGTCGTATCATTGGACGCGAAGGACGTAATATTCGCACCATAGAGGCATTAACCGGTGTTGATTTAATTATTGATGACACACCTGAAGCAGTCGTTTTAAGTGGATTTGATCCGATTAGAAGAGAAATTGCCAAACGCGCACTAATGACGTTAGTATCTGATGGTCGTATTCATCCAGGACGTATTGAAGAAGTGGTAGAAAAAGCAAGAGTCGAAGTGGATATGTTTATCCGTGAGGCTGGTGAAGATGCAGTATTCAAGGTAGGGATTGGTAGAATCCATCCTGATCTTGTGAAATTACTTGGTCGTTTAAGTTTTAGAACAAGCTATGGCCAAAACGTATTAAAGCATTCTATTGAAGTCGCTTTCCTTGCAGGTAAGCTTGCAGCAGAAATCGGCGAAGATGAAATGATGGCACGTCGTGCAGGAATACTTCATGACATCGGAAAAGCTGTAGACCATGAGGTTGAAGGTGGACACGTTGAAATTGGAGTAAATATCGTCAATCGCTATAAAGAACCAAAAGAAGTTGTTGATGCCATTCAATCCCATCACGGTGATAAAGAAGCAGAAACAATTATTGCAGTATTGGTCGCAGCAGCAGATGCATTATCTGCAGCACGTCCAGGAGCAAGATCTGAATCAATGGAAAATTATATCAAACGATTGGAACAATTAGAAGCCATTTCCAATGAAATTCCTGGAGTTGAAAAGTCATATGCAATTCAAGCTGGACGTGAAATCAGAGTCATTGTCAAAGCAGATCAAGTCGATGATTTATCAACCTTCAAGGTCGCTCGCCAAATCAAGGAACAAATTGAAGAAAAGATGACATACCCTGGAACAATCAAGGTCACTGTTATTAGAGAAACACGAGCAACAGACATTGCAAAATAAGAGGCTTAGGCCTCTTTTTGTTAATTAGAAAGAAGTGATGAAATGAAGGTATTATTTATTGGTGATCTTTACGGTAAACCTGGGTTAGACATGCTCTACAATCACCTTACTGAACTGAAAAGTAAATACCGTCCCAATGTGATTGTACTGAATGCAGAAAATGCATCTTATGGTCGTGGTATTAGCCTTAAGATTTATAAGGAATTGATGAGTATGGGAATCCATATACTCACGATGGGAAATTGGGTTTGGGGAAACAAAGAACTTTTTGAGTTTATCGAAGGTTCAAATATCGTTAGACCCTTTAACTTTAACAATGCACCAGGTAAAGGAGCAATAACATTCAATTACAATGGTAAAAAACTATTAGTGATTAATGCGCTAGGTCGAACATTTATGAATCCAAATTTAGAGGATCCCTTCACAGGTATAGATCGTATCCTAGAAAATGAAAATGCTGATTATGTTTTAGTTGATATCCATGCAGAAGCTACATCAGAAAAAGTAGCTTTAGGTCATTATTTAGATGGTAGAGTGAGTGCTGTTGTTGGAACACATACTCATATACCTACAGCGGATGAAAGAGCGTTACCCAAAGGAACACTCTATATCACAGATGTCGGCATGACTGGTCCATTAAATGGTGTCATTGGTGTAACGAAAGAAATCGTATTAGACAGGTTCATCAATGGTTTTTCTAT
Source organism: Bacillota bacterium (assembly GCA_018818645.1). Taxonomy (GTDB): domain Bacteria; phylum Bacillota_I; class Bacilli_A; order Acholeplasmatales; family Acholeplasmataceae; genus Peloplasma. The sequence continues at coordinate 1,928 of JAHIRQ010000164.1, read as the reverse complement.
TCCAAATGAGGTTGCTCCAGGACCCAAGCAATTGAATGCTGTGATCATGGATTTCGAGAAAAAAACAATACAAAGAATACACATAGAAAGCGAAACAGTGTAAACCGCACTGTTTTTTCATGTATAATAGTAGAAGGTGATTATATGAGCAACATAGATGTTGAAAAATACTTCAAGCCTGATTTAAATCAAGCCAGAAAAAGAAGTAGAAAAGAAATAGAAGAACTAAAATTTAATTTAAGCGATGCACATTATAAAATAGGTGTTGATAAAACCTATTTCATTCATACTTATGGATGCCAAGGAAATGAAGCGGATAGCGAAACCATGGCAGGTATTTTAGAATTAATGGGATTCACGAAAGCATTATCAGAGGATAACTCCGATGTGATTATCATGAATACATGTGCGATTCGTGAGAATGCAGAAAATAGAGTTTGGGGAGAATTAGGTAGATTAAAAGCTTATAAGAAACAAAACCCCAATTTAATTCTAGGACTTGCAGGATGTATGGCTCAAGAGGAAAACGTAGTTGAACGTGTGATGAAGAAATATCAACACGTTGATCTTATTTTTGGTACACATAATATTTACAAGCTTCCAGAATACATAGAAACTGCGATGTTTGCCAAAGAAAGAGTGATTGAAGTCTACTCTCAAGAAGGAGATATCATTGAAAATCTTCCTAAGGTAAGAACACATCAGTTTAAAGCATGGGTCAATATCATGTTTGGTTGTGACGAGTTTTGTACATATTGTATTGTTCCCTATACTCGAGGTAAGGAACGTTCAAGATCAAAAGATGAGATTATATTAGAAGTCAAAGAACTTGTCGAACAGGGCTACAAAGAAGTTACACTACTTGGACAAAATGTGAATGCTTACGGTAAAGACTTCAAAGATAAGAATTATACATTTGGAGATTTACTTAGAGATTTAGATGCAACTGGAATAGAACGTATTCGTTTTACAACTTCTCATCCACATGATCTAGATCGTAAAACCATGGAAGCAATGAGAGATTCGAAGCATGTTATGCCGTTTTTCCATCTACCTGTTCAATCTGGTAGCAATTCAGTCTTGAAGAAGATGAATAGACACTATACAAAAGAATCTTATCTAAAAGTCTTAAACGAACTCAAAAATACAGTTCCTGGTATTGCAGTGACTACTGATATCATCGTTGGATTTCCAACAGAAACAGAAGAAGACTTTTTAGAAACCTTAGATTTAGTCGAGAAAGCTCAGTTTGAAGGAGCATTCACATTTGTATTCTCCAAGAGAGAAGGTACTCCAGCAGCAACATTTGAAGATGATACACCTGAAGAACTCAAAAAACAAAGACTATATCTATTAAATGAAAGAGTCAATCTTGGTTATCTAAAGGGTAATGAAAGATTTGTAGATCAAATAGTTAAGGTATTAGTAGATGGTGTTTCAAAATATGATGATGAAGTACTTGCAGGATATACAGAGCATAATAAGCTTGTTAATTTTAAGGGAGATAAATCACTCATTGGTCAAATCGTTAATGTGAGAGTTACTCTTGCTAAAACCTGGTTTTTAATGGGTGAACTCGCATGACAGAAAAAGAAAAACTGATTCAAATGTTATTGGAAAATGATGACATTCAACGCTATAAAAGAATTGAAAAACATATCAATTCAAATAAGGAATTGAAGGCAAAATTCAATGAATTAAAGGCGATTCAAAAGCAGCTGGTTAACGCTAAACATATTGGAAAAGCTGAAGCTGTCAAGACCTTTCAAGAGCGTTATGATGCATGTTTAGAAGTGATTGAAAGCTATCCTCTCATGTCAGATTATTTGGCTTTACAAAGCGACATCAATGAGGTTCTTCAAACGGTCATCAATATCATCGAAGATGGTATCGAAAAGGATTTTAAATGATAATGGTCTAATCTAGGC
>JAHIRQ010000163.1 GCA_018818645.1 Bacillota bacterium | reverse complement strand
TTGTTTATGAGTTAGATAATCAAGCGTGACTGTTTTTTGTAAGATGGTATTTCCTGTATACTTCTCATTGGTCAAAATAGTTCTTACACTGCTATAACTCCATAATGGCTTTGATGATGCAGGAATCCCTTTTTCTTCAAGTATCTTTCTAATATCGTTGATATTATAGCCTTCGATGAATAAAGAGTAGATGAACCTAACAACTTCAGCTTGAGTTTCATTAATCACAAGCAATCCATCTTCATCTTTGGTATAACCATAGATCTTTGGAATATGTGCTTTACCAGCTTTGAATCTCTTTTCAATGGACCACTTCACATTGGTTGATATGCTTCTTGATTCCTCTTGAGCAATAGAAGAAAGAATTGCTAAAGTGAAATCAATCTTTGGATCATCTGAATATAGATTTTCCTTTTCAAAACAGACGATACAGCCAATCTGTCTGAGCTCTCGGACTAAAGATAAAACATCCACTGTGTTTCTAGCAAAGCGAGAAATAGACTTGACTAGAATCAAATCAACTTCTCCAAGTCTTGAGAGTTCAATCATCTTCATAAACTCTGGACGTTTCTTTGTTTGAGTGCCACTGATCCCTTGATCAGCAAACATGCCTATAAACGTCCAGGCTTCATTTTCTTTGATTCTTGATGTGTATTCTTCAATTTGAGCTTTATATGAATTGATTTGGTCTTCATCGTCAGTGGATACTCTCGCATATGCACAGACTCTTTTCTTTCTCATGACTTCGTTTGTTACATGGTTGATGAATTTGTTGTTGGGTTTAATGACTTCAACGGTTCTCATGGTAATTCCTCCTAAAAATAGTGTTGTTTGTTATATACCTTAAATTAGATGCTTTGTGTTACATTACTTCACTTCTTATTCATTTTATCTAAGACATCAGGGAACTTTAGGGGTCAAACTGAAGACTTGTTGAACAAATGCAGAAAAAAAGTGAATTAGTCTTCAGTTTGACCCCTAAATAAAACAAATCATCCCTGTACAATGGCACTAAAACCAAAGGAAGGATGATTTAAAAATGGATGAATATTTAAAAGTTAACGAAGTAGCAAAACGTCTCAAAGTATCAAGAAAGACAATCTCTAGGTACATTAAAGCAGGGAAACTCAAAGCATTTTGTATTGGGACTCAATATCGAATCTTTGAATCAAGTTTAAATGCCTTGGTAGTTAAGACAACGAAGAAGGGAAGTGACATAGATGAATGATATAGCAGATAATCATTACATCATTGAGTTTTTCTGGATGACTAAACTCAATTTAACACCAAATGAACTGAGAGTCTATGCACTCATCTATTCATATTCACAAGATGGGCAAGGTAGCTATTATGGAGCAATCAGCTATATTCAAAAACGATTATCCATTAAAGCAAGATCTACTGTATTTCAAATACTCAAGAGTTTAAAAGAAAAGAAATTGATTGAAAGGAAAGAATCAATATTCAATAATTCAAAGTCAATTGAGTACACAGCATCACCAAATAGTTACGCAAATATGGAAATCGAACCCCCCGTCCGAAAATCGGACGGGTCTAGTATGATTATCGAACCTGATGCAGTCCAAAAATCGGACACTAGGAGTCCGAAAATCGGACCCAATAATATATCTAATACTCAAGGGTTTATATCCAAGGGTAAATCCAAAGATTTAATAGATAAAATAGATATAACGAATATAAAAGATAAAGATGTAATTACGCCTGAATATTCTGGTAATTCATTTGATTTTAAAGAGTTTGGGAAAAACCATATCTTCACCAGGTATTCAATCTATGAGAAGTATTTATCTCAAATTGATAAAAGAGAATATTTTAGATATGATCGTCTTTTCAATAAAATGATGGATGATGAGGGCTGGGATTTTAGTCACATCAAAACGATGGTTCAATATTTTATCTATCATTATCATGACAGACTGAAAGTAAAAACTACTGTCTTTCCAGATGGAACAGTATATAAAACGACGCCTTCAGCAAATGAGAAAATCGATAATAAGTATGCCTATTTTGTTGCATCAATAAAAGACGGAAAGAAAGCAATGAACAAGTAAAAATGAATGATTTTATAAAAATGTCACTGAATTACCCATTATTTCCTTAATTGTCTTAAGTATTTTATCAAAAAATGTTAAAATACACTTAATAGACTTGCAAATTAATGAATTGCAGTTAGGGGGAGATTATGTGATTGTTTATTCAGGAACAATCTCAAAGTTCAATAATGATGTAGACAACGGCATTATAGCCGATTTAGTAAAACTTGAACTTGAAAAAAGAAACATTAATAATAATAATGAGTCAGAATTCAGATCTTGGGATAACTCCCTTCTTCATATGAAGAACGTTTTAGATGTTCCAGAAATCAATAAGGATATCAGAGTAGCAATTGAGTATCAAATACCTGCAACCTCAAAAAGAGTCGATTTTATTATTGCTGGTAAAGATGAAAACGAAAAAAGTAATGTTGTAATCATTGAACTTAAACAATGGGAAGAAGCAAAGAGGACTAGTAGAGAGGATATAGTAACAACATATTTGGCTGGGACAAACAGGGCTGTGACTCACCCATCTTACCAAGCCTATTCATATGCAAAAATCATTGAAAACTATAATGAATATGTTCAAAAAAAGGATATTAAACTTTACCCTTGTTGTTACCTGCACAATTATAAAGAAAAGTATAGAAGTGAAATTGATAATGAGTTATATGAAGATATTATTAAAATTGCACCAATGTATCTTAAACAAGATACAATTAAGTTAAGAGAATTTATACAAAAATATGTATCCAAATCAGATAACGGAGAACTGCTTTATCAGATAGATCATGGAAAAATTAGACCTTCAAAAGCACTTCAAGATACGATAGTTTCAATGATAAATGGAAACCAAGAATTCTATATGATTGATGAACAAAAAGTTGTTTTTTCCACAATAAAGAAACTAGTAGAAAATGCAATCTCTACAAACGAGAAATATACGATTATTGTTGAAGGTGGTCCAGGAACTGGTAAAAGTGTAATCGCAGTGAACTTATTAGCTGAATTTAGAAGTTTAATGGTCAACTATGTAACTAAAAACGCTGCGCCTAGAAATGTTTACTTTTCTAAGATGAGACAAGGCAACTTTAAATTAAACTATGTAAAAAATCTATTTAAAGGATCTGGAGCATATGTTGAGTCTAAAAAAAATGATTTTGATTGTCTTATTGTTGATGAAGCTCATCGATTAAATAAAAAATCGGGTATGTTTATGAATCTTGGGGAAAATCAAATTAAAGAGATAATCAATGCATCAAGAGTAAGTGTGTTTTTTATTGATGAAGACCAGATAGTAACAACTAAAGATTTTGGTTCTATTGAAGAAATAAAAACACAAGCAAGATTGCTAGGTAGTAAAATTTATAGTGGTGATGAGTACCGATTAACATCTCAATTTAGATGTAATGGTAGTGATGGCTACATTTCATTTTTAGATAATCTATTGGGGATAAGAAATACTGCGAATTATGATGGCTTTGATTTAGATTATGATATCAGAGTATATGATAATCCCACGCTGATGAGAGATAAATTAAGATTAATGAATCAAATTAATAATAAAGCTCGAATGATTGCTGGATATTGTTATGAATGGGTCACACAAAAAAGTAGTGGTGAAGAAATATACGATATTGAGTTAGAAAATGGATTTAAAGCAAAATGGAACTTTAACTCAACCAACACATGGGCTATTGATGAAGATTCATTTGAACAAGTTGGTTGCATTCATACAGCACAAGGTCTAGAATTTGATTATGTGGGAATAATAATAGGTAAAGATTTGAAACTAGTAAACGGAAAAGTTGTTACAGATTACACTCAAAGAGCAAAATCTGATGCGAGTTTAAAAGGGATTAAAAGTAAAGGCAACTATGATTTAGCGGATAGAATAATCAAAAATACTTATAAGACATTAATGTCAAGAGGGCAAAAAGGTTGTTTTGTTTACTGCGAAGATAAACCACTTAATGAGTATATCAAGAATAAATTAGATAGTAGAAGTCAAATAAGAACCAAATAAGTAAAATGGCAAAATCTTAAATAAGAGCACCATACTTACTAAGTAAGAGAAAAATGATAAAAATATTATGATAAATTTGAAAAGGAAAAGTATATGGGAAACAATGTATGTTCCGATGGAACAATAGTCTATAATTCACCAAATGAAATAATAAAAGGTCAACCCCTAAAAGATAAGTTCGAGTCACTTATGAAAATGAACGGTTTTACTCTTATGTGGGTTAATAAGAAAAATGCACCAAGTGAATTTGAGTTGTCTTTTCAAAAACATCAAACATATCGTATAGTAGCATATCTGAAGTGTGTATCTGAAGCTGGTTGGAGTGATAAACCAAGCATGAAAAGAGTACAAGTGTCGAATGTGAGATTAGTAGACAATGAGAAATACATAGACACAAATTTTCATCAAACCAACTTAATTTTAGGCATTTATTTTTTTAGAGATAATGTAATAATGGTTGGTTGGGATGCATACAAATATGTATACCATAATAAAAATAGATCTTGTTACGTAGATATTGATGCATTAAAGTTAGGAACGGTTGAAGGATTTCACCAGGGTGAAGTGAGTAAACAAAAAGTTTGGGTTTTTACCCCAAATAATTTTAAATACTTCTTAGATTCATATATAAAATACAATAATATAGAGAGTTGATAATGATGAAATTACTAAATGAAGGATTTAAATACATTGATCTATTTGCTGGTATCGGTGGTTTTCACCAGGCAATGAAAAAAATGGGAGGAGTATGCGTATTTGCGGCTGAATTAAATGAAGAGACAGCAAAAACCTACACTTTAAATTATCAAATTGAATCCCATTTTGATATTACAAAAATCAATCCATCTGATATTCCAGCACATGATGTTCTTTGTGCTGGGTTTCCGTGTCAATCATTTTCGAAAGCAGGTAATCAAAAGGGGTTTAATGACGTTAGAGGTGTTCTGTTTTTTGATATTGTGCGCATTTTGCATTATCATCTTCTAATTAATGGTGGTCCCAAATTTTTATTGCTTGAAAATGTTAGAAATATAGTAAGTCATGACTCAGGTAAAACATGGTTGCGTATCAAAGAGGAACTGATTAAATTAAACTATAACGTTATAGAAACCCCTTTAATTGTAAGCCCTCATTATTTTGGAATACCACAATTGAGAGAAAGAGCAGTTATTTTAGCTGTGAGAAATGATATATATAACCAAGAAATTAAACTATATATTGACAAACAAAGTAGAAATTCCACCAATATTGATCAATTTCTAGTTACAAAAAGTACTGATGAATATAAATTACAATCATTCAAAATTTCAGATTACGAAAACAAAGTATTAGAAATGTGGGACGATTTTTTTAACGGCATAAAAGAAGAAGTTATTGGTTTCCCCATATGGTCTGAATATTTTCTAAACAGTGAGATTAACCCGAATTACCCAGAATGGAAAAAGGAATTTATTCGCAAAAATATAAGTCTTTATAATAATAACAAAAGTTTTATTGATAAGTGGATTATGAAATATGATCAGTTATCGTGGGTTTTAAAAACACATAAAAAATTTGAATGGCAAGCTGGAAACACCATTAAGTCAGTATTTGATGGAATTATTCAATTCAGAACTTCTGGAGTGAGAGTGAAACAACCAAGTGTTTTCCCCGCATTAGTTGCTATGGTTCACATTCCTATTATTGGAAGAAAAAAAAGATATTTAACACCAAGGGAATGTGCAAATTTACAGAGTTTTCCTGAAGATTTTAAAATCAATAGCAATATAAGATTAGCGTATAAACAATTTGGTAATGCAGTTAATGTTGATGTCATATATAATGTTTTTAATAAATTTCTAGATTCTATTGGAGGCGATTTAGATGCTTAAAGGAGAGTTCAAAGTACCAATTAGACCAGATTCGAGTATATTAGCAAAATATGCTTCTTTTCCATACAAACTTGAAGCTGCTTTTAGTGAATTTATAGACAATTCAACACAGAGTTATATCTCAAATTCAAAAGTATTAAAAGAAAAACTAAGTCAGGATAAGTGCACAATAAAAATAGAAATTTATCAAGACAAGATTGTTATTGAAGATAATAGTTTTGGGATGAATGTATCTGATTTTAAAAGAGCTTTGAAATTAGACTCCCCACCAGAAGACACATCAGGTAGAAATGAACAGGGAATGGGTTTAAAAACTGCAGCAACTTGGCTAGGTCGAGTATGGACTGTTGATACAACCGAGTTTGGAAGCGATGATAGATATTTCGCCGAAATAAATGTTGATAATGTCAAGATTAATAAACCGGAGGAAATAAATGCACAAATTTTCAGTGCAAACGCTGATGATCATTTTACTATTGTTACAATAAAAGAACTTAATCAAAGAATTACAGTGAATAAGGTGGAAAAATTAAGTAAAAAACTATCAGAGATTTTTTTTAAAGATTTAAGTAATAAACTTTTGGTATTAATCATCAACAAGCAACTGGTGAAATACGAATTACCTAAATTTAGAAAGAATACCGAAACAGGAAATGAATACTTGGATTTTTTCGAAGGATCTGTCTATTTTGAAAATCAAGAGTATAAGTATGAAGGCTGGGCAGGTATTAGAGAAAAAGCTAGTGTTGGGGATTCTGGATTTACACTTTTACACAAAGGTAGAGCAATAATAACTAACTATAGACCTTATGCATTAGTAGGTAAGCCAAATTCTTTTCCATATCAAAGAATAATAGGAGAAATTCAATTTAGCAATAATCTTGAACCCTCACACACAAAAGACACATTTCAGTGGGAGGGGTTATTGGAAGAAGAACTACTTTCTTCTATTAGCACAAAGATACATTCACTTAAATCTATAGCTACAAAACTGAGAAAAGATGTTGATGGAGAAGAATTAGTAACAAAAAAAGTGGTAGAAAACACAAAAAAATCATTTCAAACTCTAAAAGATATTAACGTTGATTTTTCAAATGGTAAAACGGAGAATTCAAATGATACAAATTCTTTGGATAGTTCTAACTTTGGAGACGATGTGATTATTCCAATATCGTTCAATGGTATGGAGTATAAATTTATTGTTGTTGCTTCACCATTTTCAATTAACAAAGACTGGTTAACTATTGAGACTACCGATGAGTTAAATAAATTTCTAATTAAAGTTGATAGTTCGATTTCGTTTTTCAGTAAATACAAAACAACATATAAGGATAGTGAATTTGTAAATAAATTAATTTGCGCGTTAACGCTGTCTGTTTTAGAAGCAAAAGTAAATGGAGTAAAGGACTCTATAAAAGTCATAAAACTATTAAATACTATTTTAGGGAACATAGAATAATGAATATTATCAGAGAAAAATCTAACATACAAGATAAATTTATTAATACAGTGAAGACTGATGGATTTTATCTAAAAAAACTATTTGAGCAAATGAAAAGTGAGAAGTGGAGTGAGGATAAACTAAATAATTTGCTTACAAATTCAGCAAAAGTTCTTCACAAATTTGTTTCTCCTATTTTGGGTAATCACGCATTTACCAAAATATTGTGTTTAGGTAAGGTTCAGAGCGGTAAAACTTCATTTTTTATATCTACTTTAGCTCTAGCATTTGACAATGGCTATGATCTGGCATATGTAATTGGTGGAACAAAAAACAATCTGTTAACTCAAAATTCAGATAGAATTCAAACAGAATTCAGTAATAATAATAGGTACGTAATGATTGCAGATATGAATCGAATTTCTGAAAAAGAGGTGCGAACATATTTATCAAATGGAATAAAAGTAATTATTATGGTATTGAAAAACAAGAGTGGCCAGGTAAATCTCACTAATATGGAAAAATTAACAAAATCGTTAAGTAATGTTCCTTCAATAATCATTGATGATGAAGGAGACGAATATTCAACAGGTTCAAAGGGAATAGAATTGGATAAAAACAAAGGGACTGTTCATCTATCGATTGTCAGTATTTTAAGTAATGTAAATACTGGAACGTTTTTATCTGTAACTGCTACACCACAAGCAAATTTGTTAATATCAACTGGGAATGCGTTATCACCAGACTGGTGTTTTTTGGTTTTTCCAGGAGATGGTTATACGGGGGCATCTGTATTTCATGATACGATTAATAATCCACTTATGTGTCCATCAAATGACAGTCAAGAGTTTGAAGAATCCATACCTGAGAGTTTCAAAAAATCATTTTTTGAATTTCTGATTGGATGTGCAATACGGCGATTCCGTGAAATAGATGAGCCTCATTCAATGCTCATTCATCCATCGATGCTTACCAAAGTACATGCAAATATATTTAGGAAAGTGAGAACACATTTAGAATTAATTAGAGATACGCTTAAAAATCCTAACGATGTATATTATAAAGACTTAATTATAGAAATTAAAGATGTCTTTGAAACTTTAACGTTTACAAAACCTATTCCATCTTTTGATGAAATTATAAGGTTAATCAGTTTTAATACAATATACACTAAAGTTTTTGAGATAAACGGAACTACCCAAAATACAATAGACGAAATAGAAAAAGATTGCTTTAATATTTATAGAATATATATTGGCGGAGGGATGATTGAGCGCGGTATAACCCTTAAAAATTTGTCTATTACATATATCTATAGAGTCGCAAAACAAAATCCAATAGATACAATGTTGCAAAGAGCAAGATGGTTTGGTTACAAAAAAGAATACTTGGATTTGTGTAAGATTTATATGCCTGACGATATGATTGAAATATTTGTTGATATTTATAATAGTGAAGAGTTTATGTGGAAATCTGTGGAGAAATATATTGAATCTAATCAACCAATTCAAATGATGAAACGTATATTTTTATTAAGTAATCCAAAGAATATTTTAACTCGTACATCTATTGACAAAACAGTTTCAGTTAACCAGTATATTCATGTGGGGTATATTTATGATCGAGCAATTACATATTCTGATGATAACTATAGATTGAATAATTTAAAATTAATTAATGATTTTATAGGAAAGAGTAGTAAAACCGGCGAGTTTGAGTATACTACTAATACTGGAAAACACATACATTCTATATTTAAAGTGTCGTTAAAAGAGTTTGTAGAGGAAGTAATTGAAAAGTATAACTTTCCTTTTTTATCTACCAAATTATCAAAAAGTGTTTTTAGAACAACAATTGAACTAATAGAAAAAGGATTAATGAAAGATGAAATTCTTCTTATTAAAATGAGAGACGGAGAAAATCAATTTCGTTCTTTAGACAAAACAGGGAAGAAAATTCTAGAATTGCCTCAATCTTATGACATTAATAATGGTTATATTGGAGATAAAGAGATTGAAAAAAATACATTTTCTATACAAGTTCATTTTAATTATATTGATAAAAATGAAAATGGAAGTCAGCAACCAATCTTTCCATTACTTGTAATAAACAATCCATTCTTGGAACCTGATATGGTTGATGGATTAGTAACAGGAGAAAACCATGCCAACTACAATTAGTAATGAATATAATACGTTCTTGGATATCAAATCTATAAAAAACTTAAATTCTTTTTTTGCTAGAACTTCTGAAGATAAATTAGCTCTTTTGGTTAGAAATAACAAAGAAGAACATTCATCTACTTCATATAGTAATAATTATCTTGTTTTAAAATGTAATCTCGATTTAGAAGTAGAAACACAACCAATAGGGAAATTTCACATTCTCACGTGTATTTCAGATGATTTAGAGATTAAGAAAGATTTCACAAGAATTTGCAATTATATTTTTATAGACAAGAATGAGCCTAAATGTTCAGATGAGGTCATAGCTTTATTCTATTCCTTACAAAATATTTTTTCTGAAGAATTAAGTCATGATACTCATTTGCTTCAGATTGGTTTATACGGTGAATACATAGCACTCTTAAAACTAATTATTGAAAGCAAGACCAATATTTTTAATAAATGGCACTTCAATTTTAGTTCTAGACACGATATTGAGATAGATGAAAAAACTAGAATTGAGATAAAAACAACAGCTAGAGGCGAAAGAATTCATAGATTCAATCACGAACAAATAAGTAGAGATAATATAAAAATTTTTGTTATTTCAAATATGATTGAATTAAGTGAAGAAGGAACTTCATTGTTTGATTTATCCCAACAGATTCTAAATCAGTTTGATGACTACAAAAGAAAACTTACTATAGAGCAGTTGAACAAAAGGTGTGGATTATCTGATTACAATAAAGGGATAATAAGTAATTTGGAAGACTGCCTTCAAAATTGTAAATTATATGAAGACTCTAATATACCTAAACTAATACTTGAAAAACATAATGCAGTTACCAATATCAGTTATGACATTGATTTTTCACTTGTTCAAGATAAGTTTTTTTCAATATTGCCATAACAAATTTCCATGTTGAGTATTAATAGTTTAGAGGCGAAAAAAATTATTCCGATAATGTATGTGAACGCCATCACCAACATACCTTTTG
>JAHIRQ010000162.1 GCA_018818645.1 Bacillota bacterium | reverse complement strand
TTTTCTTTCTTTAAGAAGCTCAATAATTACTTTATATTTTATCCCTTGAAGATAACTATCAAAGATAAATGATACAATCCTTGCTTCATCCTCTTTGATGGTAAATGTTTCCTTCTCAATATGATAACCATAGAGCTTGGTGGTGGTGTTTCCACCACGTTTCATCTTTTTCATGATGGACCATTTGGTATTGGTTGATATTTGATTTGATTCCTCTTCAGCATATGCAGCGAGTACCGTTAACATGAAATCAATCGTTGGATCTAATGTCGACATGTTTTCCTTTTCAAAATAGATTTCAACTCCAATCTTTCTTAATTCTTGAATTGCTCCGATGACATTAATCGTATTTCTACCAAATCTTGAGATGGATTTAGTCACGATTAAATCAATACCTCCTGCACGTGCCAAATCCATCATTTTTTGAAACGAGGAGCGTTTATTAGTCTTCCCTGACTCTTTATCCGCATAGATGCAGATAAGCTCGTAATCGGGGTTTTTAAAGATACTTTTAGAGAGTTCTCCAACCTGGAGTTGATAACTAGAATCCTGGTGTCCTTCGAGTGTGGATACTCTAGCATAGATAGCTACTCTTTTTGTTTTCTTAACGCCTTGAACAACAGGTATGGTAATGACATTATTCATGAAGAATCACCTTGTAATTTAATCCTTTTTTGAGTTCATAATCGATATGTAGGTTTTCTAGTAATATAGGATATTTTACAAGTTGATTTATGAGCGGAAGTAGTTCATGGGTTTCATGGGATTTAGATAACACTAAAATGAGTTCACCAGATTGATGAATGATGATGCCAAAGAAGTGTTTATAGAAAAGTGTAGGAATCTCTTGATTTGGATTGTCATACAGATTTTTAAGTGTTTTAATAGTCGATGCGTTTCTTTGAAGATGCATCATATCTTTTCTAATTTTTTGAATCTTAGTTTTAATAATTGTTTCTTCTTTATGAATCCCTTTGAGTTCATTTCCCTCGGCATTAGCCTTGATATTGTTTACTTCAATGAGTTCCTCACTTAAGTCCTCAAATCGCTTATAGAGGCTATTTAACGTGTAATTAGATGCATAGTAGTCAAGGACTCTTTGATAGGCTTTCTTCTTTGATAAGATATCCTTGATTGCTTGATCCATTGTGTCATTAACCAGGGTTTCTTCCACCCAGGATGCATCACAAGGTTTTGTATCCATTGTGGTATGTCTACAATCTAAACAGATTTTTCTCAGCTGTTTAACTTCACCTAAATGATGACGTCTTAAGGTTCTACCACAGTTCTTACAGTAAATGAGATTGGTTAATGGATATTTGGTTACAAGATTCTTTGAATAACGGACTTTATCGTTATAAATGGTTTGAGCAATCTCATAGACTGCAGAATGAATAATCACTGGATGTGCATTCTTTAAATAGTACTTATCTGCGATGTTATCATTGATAACTTGTTTATGGGTTAAATAATCAAGAGTAACCGTTTTTTGCATGATGATGTTACCAGTGTATTTCTCATTGGTTAAAATGCTTCTTACACTGGAATAACTCCATAAGGGTCTTGATGTTGCAGGGATTCCTTTTTCTTCAAGGATCTTTCTAATGTCATTGATGTTATAGCCTTCGATAAATAAAGAGTAGATGAGTTTAACGACTTCAGCTTGAGTCTCATTAATTATAAAACTACCATCCTCCATTTTGATATAGCCATAAATCTTTGGTATATGAACGATACCTGCTTTAAATCTCTTTTCTATGGACCACTTTACATTGGTTGATATACTACTAGATTCCTCTTGAGCGATAGAAGAAAGTATCGCTAAAGTGAAATCTATCTTTGGATCATCAGAATATAAGTTTTCCTTTTCGAAATAGATGATGACTCCGATTTGTCTGAGTTCTCTAACGAGTGATAAGACATCGACTGTGTTTCTTGCGAAACGTGAAATCGATTTGACAAGTATCAAATCAACTTCATTTAGTCTAGCAAGAGCAATCATCTTTAAGAACTCTGGTCTCTTCTTGGTTTGGGTACCACTGATGCCCTGATCAGCAAACATCCCTATAAATATCCAATCATCATTCTCTTGAATACGGGTTGTGTATTCATCAATTTGTGCTTTATACGAATTCAACTGGTCTTCATCATCTGTAGATACTCTAGCATACGCACAAACTCTTTTCTTGATGACCTCTTTTGTTACCTGGTTAATGTATTTATTACTTGGTTTAATGACTTCAACGGTTCTCATGGTAAATCCTCCTCAAATAGTGTTGTTTGTTATATACCTTAAAGTTCATGCTTTGTATTGCATAACTTGATTTAATCTTCATTTTACATGAGACAATTGAATACTTTGGGGGTCAAACTGAAGACTTATGAAACAAATGCGTAAAAAAGTGTACGAGTCTTCAGTTTGACCCCCAAATAAAACAAATCATCCGAGTACAATAGCAATAAAGCAACTCGAAAGGATGATAAAAACATGGATGAATTTTTGAAAGTAAACGAAGTAGCAAAACGTCTTAAGGTATCAACAAAAACAGTCTCTCGGTATATAAAAGCAGGTAAACTTAAAGCATTTTGTATTGGGACTCAATGCAGAGTCTTTGAATCAAGCTTAAATAAACTGATTGATAAGACAACAAGGAAAGGCAGTGATTCTAGTGAATGAGATTGCAGATTATCATTATATTATTGAGTTTTACTGGATGACTAAACTGGGTTTGACAACAAATGAGATGAGAGTATATGCACTGATATATTCTTATTCACAAGATGGACAAGGTAGTTATTATGGAGCAATTAGCTATATTCAAGAAAGGTTATCAATTAAGGCAAGGTCTACTGTCTTTGAGATTTTAAAAAGCTTGATTAAGAAAAATCTCATTGAAAAGAATGAAACCTATCTTAATAATCAGAAGATGATTCAATACAAAGTAATACCCAATGAATTCATGTATAGTGAAATCGAACACCCCGTCCGAAAACCGGACTCCCCCAGTTTGACTATCGAACAAGAGGGGGTCCGAAAAACGGACGGGAGTGGTACGAAAATCGGACACAATAATATATCTGATATTAAAGGGTTTATATCAAAGCCTATATCCAAGGATGTAGCAGATAAAAGAAATAGAAATGATAAAAAAGATAAAGATATATATTCACCTTTATCTAGTGACAATTCTATTCATGAAAATGAAGTCGTTAAAAATCATATCTTCACAAGATATTTGATTAACGATAAGTACTTAACTCAGCTGGATAAAAGAGAGTTCTTTAAGTATGATCGATTATTTCAGAAGATGACAGAAAACGAAGGTTGGACTCATAATGATATCAAAATCATGGTTCAGTATTTCCTTTACCACTACCATGAGAGAATGAAGGTCAAGACCTATTCAATGCCTGATGGTAGCATGAGAGAATCGACACCTACAGTAAATGAGAAAATAGAGAACAAATATGCATATTTTGTAGCTTCTATCAAAGAGGGTAAAAAAGCTATTAGCAATCAAAATTTAGGTTAGTTTAGATTAGACATCAAAAAAGGAACGATTTTTATTTCAATTGGTGATTTATCATGGTATAATTCTAATTAAGAAAGGGGTTTTAGCGATGAGTCAACGAAAAATCACGTCACAAATAAAGAAAGTTCCTTTTCATTATAATAAATCGAAATTGATTGCTAAGTGGATTGTTGAAGGTAATGATAAGCATCAAGTTTATCAAAAATGTATTATTGAGAATAAACTTCAAATAAAATCTCCAGGCAGAAGAAAAGAAATAACAAACCACCTTTATCAAAGGCTGGTTCAGCTCGATCAATTTTTGCTTAAATCATTCATTGAATCCGACATTATTACGTCTAAATATATCCTTGTGTATGCAGTAGCAAAACACGACATTCTTTTTACTGAATTTTTATCGGAAGTTTATAGAGATGCACTCTTAAGTGATAAGAAGTATATTTCTATGGATGATTTCGATAATTTTTTCATTTCAAGGAGAGAAAATAATTTAGTAGTTAATAAATGGAGCAATACTACTGTTGAATTACTTGGGAAAGCGTACAGGAAAATGTTGGTTGATTCAACACTAGGGATTAGGAAAATTAAAAACATATTTGTTAAGCAGTTAATCATTCATCCAGATATAACCAAACATATTAAACAGATTGGCGATTATAAATACCTGAAAGCCATATCGGGGGAACGTTAAATGAAACTTACTATCGGGCAAAGACTAAATGAATTTAGAAGTCAAATGAGTAGTGTTAAGAATCTGAATAAGAATAAAACTGCTGGTGATATGAAATTCTTCATTTTTGATTATGACCCAAAAGATGAGATGAGAGTCAGAGATGATGTGCATAAAGCCGTAAAGAACAATCCAGAGATAGTGGCATTTGATCTATATGAAATGATGATTGATGTTATTAAACAAAATGGTTATTTTGATACCATTAAGAATATGGAAAAAGATTATGATAAGTCACTGCTGTTACACGAGGTATTTCAACCTATGCTAGCCCTAGAACAAACCGGTAACGCAATTTTACAAAATTTTAGTGATACAGTTCCAGATGATGGTAAACATATTGTTTTAATCACAGGGGTTGGAAAATCATTTCCAGTCATCAGAAGTCATACCATACTAAATAATCTACAAAGCATATTTAAGATGAATCCAGTTGTGATGATGTATCCGGGCAGATTTTCTGTTAGAAAAGGTCATCTAAAACTGTTTGATCGATTAGATGATGATAACTACTATAGAGCATTTCCAATTATTGATAGGGGAGAGGAATAATACTATGAATATGAAGATTAAAGACTTATTTAAAAAATCCATTGATAGAAACATTGAAGGTGTTGTCACCATTGGAAACGAGATTGATGAGAAGGTTTTTCAAGAACTTGATGAATATGTTGTAACAAATGAAATTGTAAAACATTTCAGAGTATTCTTTAAAAAATACCGCGAATCTATCAATTCACCAACAAGTAAAATGGGTGTTTGGATTACAGGTTTCTTCGGATCGGGTAAATCACACTTCTTAAAGATGCTTGGCTACTTATTAGAAAATAAATCAGTTGCAGGATTAACAGCATCTGAGTTTTTTGTCGATAAGATTAAAGATGAAACCATCATTGCTGATATGAACATGGCAGCAAACTCAAATACAAAAGTAGTCATATTTAACATAGATTCAAAGGCTGGCTCAACAGCAAAAACAAAACCTCAAGCTATTATGGATGTCATGTTACGCACATTCAATGAAGCAGTTGGGCTAAGCGCAACTACACCTTGGGTTGCAGATATGGAAAGAGAACTAATTAAAGAAGCAAAATATGAAGAGTTCATGAATGTTTTCCATAAATTCTCAAATAAAGACTGGAAAAAAGATGGTAGAAACCAGGCATTTTTAAATAGAAATCATATTATTAAATCACTTATTAATGTGAGAGATATGGATGAGGAGTCAGCAAGAAAGTATTTTGATGACCAAGTCAATAACTTTTCAATGACCACTGAAAGATTCGCTAAAATTGTTGATGAATATTGTAAAACCAATAAAACTAGAGTTGCTTTTTTAATGGATGAAGTCGGTCAATTTGTAGGGTCTAATACAGAACTCATGCTTAATCTTCAAACCTGTGTTGAAGATTTAGGAAAGTACTGTAACGGAAAAGCATGGGTAGTTGTTACATCCCAGCAAGATTTAAAATCAATGATTGATAGTGGAATGGGAATAAGGGATAATTTTTCTAAAATTCAAGGTCGTTTTGACACACGCATTTTATTAAGTGGAGCAAACGCAGATGAAGTTATCAAAAAGAGAATTCTTGATAAAAAAGATGAAGTTAAGCCGACATTAGAAGCTCTCTACGAAACAAACGATGCAAGATTAGCAAATCTCATTATTTTTGATGCGAAACCAACTTGGAATGGTTATCACAGCAAAGATGATTTTAAAAATGTATACCCCTTTGTCTCATACCAGTTTGAACTACTTCAAAAAGTCTTTAATGCGATTAGAGACCATGGCATGACTGAAGGTAAGCACTTATCACAAAACGAAAGATCACTCCTTAATGCATTCCAAGAATCAAGTAAATCGTATGCAAATAGAGAACTAGGTGTTTTGGTGCCATTTGATGATTTTTACCAAACTGTCGATAACTTTATCGACTATGATGTGAAGACCGTGTTTACAAACGCAGCACAAAAACCAAGTTTGAACGAATTTGATTTACGTGTATTAAAACTGCTATTTATGATCAAATATGTCAAAGAAATGCCAGCAAATCTCGACAGACTTGCAACGATGATGGTTACAAGTATTAGCGAAGATAAAATTGCTCTTAAGATTAAGATTGAAACATCACTTAAAGCTCTAGAGGAAGAAACACTCATCCAAAAAAATGGCGATGTTTATGACTTTTTAACTAATGAAGAGCAAGATGTGAACAGACAAATAAATAATACAGCACAAGATGAAGGCGAAATCATTCGTACGATCTCACAGTTATTTTATGAACTTATTTTAGTTGATCAGAAGATAAAATATGGCAAGTATGAGTTCGCATTTAATCGTTTCATTGATTCACATAATATTGGTCAAAATAATCCTAATAATATCACTTGTAAAGTAGTTACAGGCTTTTATGGCATATCAGATCCCTATCAACTTGCAATGGATTCATCAGGTCAAGACGTATTAATAATAGACCTACAAAATGGCAACTACATAAGTGAACTTATATATGCCAGTAAGATTGCAGTTTTCAAACAAAACCATCTAGCGACCATGTCGCCGTCAATCGCAACTATTCTTGAGAAGAAATCCTTAGAGCTTTCTCACAGAAGAAAAAGAGCTGAAGATTCAATCAAATTAGCCATTAAAACAGCAAATATCTACTCAAATGGAACTATACTTGAACTAGGTTCTAAAGACGGTAAAGAGCGAGTTTTTGATGCTTTAAAGAAGATGGTTGAGTCTAAATATTATGCATTAAGCAAAGTGAAATCTCTTTTTGAATCAATTAATTCGATTCTCGATGAACTTAATTCTGATGAGGGTATGCTATCTGATTGGCAAACTTTGGATGACAACAAAGATGCATATGAAGAAATAAAATCCAAACTAAAAACGGATAAGAGTAATTCAAGGAGCAGTACAGTTAAGTCATTAATTGATTATTTTGGCAAAGCTCCTTATGGATGGAAAGAACTGGATGTTAAAGGTTTGATTGGCGTCTTATGGAAGCATAATGCGATTAAACTAGATATTCATGGAAAAGTTCTATCTATTACAAACACTTCAGATAAATATGAGTTTGCTCGTGGTAATAAAGTAGATTCTATATCTATTAAGTTACAAGAGAAAATAGATGAAGAAACACTGAATGAAGTTAAAAAAATTGTTAAATCTATTTTTAACGAGACATATCCTTTAAATGAAGAAAAAATAAGAAAAGGAATTCTTGAAATTCTGACAATAAAAGTTGAAGCACTAAAAAATATTCAAATAAAATATGAAGGTAAGTCTTATCCTGGGAAAAATAGAATTTTTGAAATACATCGAGAACTATCTTCAATTATAAAGAACGATGATTCTAGCTATGTATTTTCTCAAATTATCTCCAAAAGAACATTCCTTGAGGATAATGCCGATCATCTTGATGAAATTCTTAGTTTTTATCAACAAGGTAGCGCTCAACTGCAAAACTATAATGATGCCTCAGAAATGTACTCTTGGTACCAACAAAACAGATTATTAGAGGATTTGTCACAAGTTAATGATTTTATGGGTCAAATGATGAGCATTCTATCTGATGACCACCCATTTGGTAAGATGGTTATTTTAGGTCAACTTGTTCTAAAAACCAAGCAGATTAAAGATGCAATTCGTAAAGATAAAATAA
The DNA here is from genome assembly GCA_018818645.1 of Bacillota bacterium. Taxonomy (GTDB): domain Bacteria; phylum Bacillota_I; class Bacilli_A; order Acholeplasmatales; family Acholeplasmataceae; genus Peloplasma. The sequence goes on along the minus strand of JAHIRQ010000162.1, from coordinate 28,953 downwards.
AGAAAGCCACAGAAAAACTTGAAAAAGACTTAAGCACCATTAGACATGAAGCAGTTGAAGCAAAAGCAAAATTATTAGAGCAAGAAAAGATTGATTTAGTAGAAGACACGCTTTCAGACCTAGAAACTAGATACACTAGTCTTTTTAACACACTTAATGATGCTAAAAACCTTGATCAATATATCACGTCATCGAGTGGTAACTTAGAAGGATTTAGAAGACTCATTCAAACGTTGTTTGTTAAAGCCGAGACAGGAAGAAAGACAAAACATATTCGACTTTCTTCACTCGTAACAATCGCTAATAAAAAAATTGCATCTAAAGAAGATATAGACAAAGTTGTTGAGGAAATCAAGAAGCGTTTACTAGAAGAACTTGATGATACCGATGAAATTAGTATTGACTAAGGGGGCTCATAATGAATAAAAAAAAATTACAAGAGTTTGCCACTTGGGCAAAACTAAACCTTGAAAAGCAAATCGAAATATCGTTAAAGAAAATAGGCATTAATTCAGAAACAGATATTAAACGTTCGAGAGTTCAAGGTGATATTACTGTCATTGACGGTATTGAAACAACTTTCAAAAAGGGATTTCAATCTCTAAGAGAAGACATCGTTAATAGAATCAAATCTGATGGTTTTAGTCATACCATTGAACAATTTGCATCAACATGGTTCAATCGTATTGTCGCTTTAAGATTTATGGAAGTTCATAATTATTTGGATCATGGGTTCAAACTATTTCCAACTGAATCTAACACACTACCTGAAATTTTATCCAAATTATCCTTAGTTTCTGACGAATTAAAACTTGACATGGTTTATTGCAATCAACTATTGAGTTCAGGAAATCATAATGAAGAGTTATACCGGTATGTTCTTTTTCAACAATGTAATGAATTAGCAAAACCACTGCCAATGCTTTTTTCAGTGGGTATGAGTTATCTTGAATATTTCATACCTGCACCATTGTTATTTGGAGAAACAATTATCAATAAATTGATTGAAATTGATAAAAATGATTTTAAAGAAGATGTAGAAATCCTTGGATGGCTATATCAGTTTTACATTGCTAATAAAAAGGCTGAAGTATTTGCTGCGAAGAATATAGTAACGAAAGATACACTACCAGCAGTAACACAACTTTTTACACCTGATTGGATTGTTAAATATATGGCTGAGAACTCAATAGGTAGAATATGGTTAGAAAGTTATCCTAATTCCCCAATTAAGACAGATATGAAATATTACGTGGAAGAAGTAGAACAAGAGCCAGAAGTTGAGGAGAAATTAAAAGCGATTAAATATAAAGATGTTAATCCTGAAGATATCAAGATTATCGAACCTTGTAGTGGTTCTGGGCATATATTAGTGTATTGCTTCGATTTGTTGGTTAAGATGTATGTCGAAAAAGGATATACAAAAAGAGATATTCCACAACATGTTTTTAAGAATAATCTTGTAGGATTAGATATTGACCAAAGAGCTACCCAAATAGCTTCTTTTGCATTAGTTATGAGAGCTAGATCGATTGACAATAAATTTTTTGATGAAAACAGATATGTAAGACCAAAGGTTTTTGAAATTATCGATTCTAAAGCCATCTTGAATGCAAATTATAACGGGAAAAAATATCTCGAAATAATTAAAGAGTACAACTCTAAGCAATGGATTGGCGAAAATCAATTATCTGATGATGAGATTAAGTCGATTGAATATGTCGTAGACTTATTTGATGATGCAAAGGTTATTGGCTCATTATTAAAAGTAAAACCAGCAAAATACTTGTCTATTAGAAAAAAACTATCTATCAATGAAAAAGAGAATACCCAACCCGATATTTTCACTTCTACTTTCTTTAGTCGAGAGTTTAAAGAAGTTCTCGAAATTTTAAGAGCTTCATTTTTTCTTGCATCAAAGTATGATGTCATGATTACGAATCCACCCTATATTGGTTCAACAGGATTAGAACTAAAACCGAAAAAGTATTTCTCTGATTATTATCCTTCGAGCAAATCAGATATGTTCGCTATGTTTATGGAAACCGGATTCGTAAGTAAAAATGGATTCACAGCCATAATTAACATGCAAGCATGGATATACCAACCCACATATAGAAACTTGAGAACTAGTATTCTCAGCAATTATAAAATGGAAAGTTTTATTCATCTAGGAAGTAGAGCTTTCGAGGAAATATCTGGAGAGGTTGTACAAACAGTTACTACAGTGATTAGAAATTGCAAGATGCCTTTAGCTAGAATCAAATTCGTACGACTAACTGAACAAGTTAATAAAGAATTGATTTTTTTAGAAGCCAATAATCAAAGTTCTAATAATATTTTTATCAAAACGGCAACATTATTATCTAAAATTCCGGATAGTGTATTTGGTTATTGGATTAGCGACATTGCGATTGATTTATTCTCTAAATCCAAATTTTCTGATCATGTACAACAAAGGGTTAGAATTTCTACTGGTGATAATGATAGATTTGTCAGATATTGGCATGAAGTTGATTTTAACAAAGTATTAACAACAAAATGGTTTATATTTAATAAAGGGGGTTTATTTAGAAGATGGTATGGGAATTTAAATTTAGTAATAAATTATGAAAATAATGGCATAGAACTAAAAGATAGTCCAAAGTATCAAAAGAGTAATGAAAACTATTATTTTAAAAGTGGTATAACATATACCGATGTTTCAACTGGTAATATTTCATTTCGTTTATTGCCAGAGGGATCTATAAGCGATTCATCTGGTCCTATGTTGGAAGTGTACAATGAAAAATATATCTACTATTACTTAGGTATTGCAAACAGTAAAGTTTTTCAATTGTACGCACAATTCTTGTGTCCTGGTCTTCACTATAATTGGGGAAGTTTGGCATTAATTCCCACGATAGTTGATAATAATTTATTGGAAAGAGTTAATTACTTTGTTAAAGAAAATATCGAGTTATCAAGACAAGACTGGAATTCTTATGAGACCTCTATGGGTTTCATATGTCATAGTTTATACATTCCTGGAAGATTAAGGGATAATTATGAAAAATACTACAATCTGTGTAATGAAAGATTTGAAACATTAAAAAGAAACGAAATTGAGTTAAACAAAATGTTCATAAATACTTACGGATTCAACGATATATTAGATTTCGATATTAGTAATAATGATATAACTATTACATTGCCACAAAAAAACCTAGAAGTAAAGTCTTTAATTTCATATCTTGTAGGTATATTAATGAATAGATTTCCAGAGAGTAGTAATGAAAATAACGGGTTTAGCCATAAGAGATCAAAAGGAGCTGTTTATTATGATATCAACAGTAATGGGATATATACTTTATTTGATGATGTGAGCAATGAAAAAGGGTTAACTCAAGAAATAATTAGGCTAATAAAGAGATTTTTTGGCGTTGATTGTTATAGAAATAATATCGAATTCGTTGCTGAATCTATTGGCAAAAAAAGTAATGAAACAAACGAAGAAACTCTAAATAGATATTTAAATGATGAGTTTTATTTTGATCATTTAAAGAATTATCAGAAACGACCAATTTATTGGATGTTTTCAAGTGGTAAACAAAACGGATTTAAGTGTTTAGTTTATATGCACAAGTATAAAGATGATACTCTTGCAAAGATAAATGCCAACTATTTTCAACCAGCAACCACAATACTTCGAACAAAGATAAATGAGTTAGATCAAATTATTGGGTCCGCTCTAGACAAAGATAAAATTCAACTTGAACGGAAAAGGTTTATTATAATCGAGCAATTAACTGAAGCAATTGAATATGGTCAAGTATTGGACTATATGGCAAACAAATACATCTCAATCAATTTAGACGACGGTGTTAAAGTAAATTATGCAAAGTTCCAAGGAATAGAAATATCAACAAGTAATGGAAAGGTCAAGAAAGATCTTTTAGTTCCAATTAAGTGAGGTGCTTTATGAGTAACATTGATTACGAACTAGCAAAAAAAGAAATTGAATCTAAGTTTAATGAATATGATCATCGAATCTTTGTGTTTTGGTATGATGAAACAAAGAGTTTTCTAGATGATGTAAAGAGAGATACCTTTGAGAAAGCTAAAACGATTATATATGATAATAATGAGTTTGCAATTAAACACTTACTAGAAGTAGAGGATTTGGAATCCAATTATTTAGTGTATTTTCCTTGTGCTAGACAACAAGATAAAGAAAATTGGTTGCTAGACATTCTCTTGTATAGTGTTGAATATTACGCTGACCAAGTTGCTTTAACGATGCGAAAACTTGAACTTACAAATCCATACTTGAGAAAAGTAATGGATAAATATGCTAAGTTTTTTAAAAGTGAAGCTAGAATAAGTGATTTGAGAAGACAAGTTACAGTGAATGACAGTATTTTAGAAACTGATCTTATGAATGGCATGATTGCTGTTTTAGTGAAAGCAAAGTCTATTAAAACCGATGCTCTCTTAACAGAGTTGATTTTTGATGTTGAAACAGGAACTAAATATCAGGAAATCATCAACTATGGACTAGAAGATTATCTTTGGAATCAAATCAATGCATACACTAATTATTCTGGACAGCAATCAATTCTAACGCTAGTCAAGCAGTATATGATGACCGCACTTGTAAAAACATCTAGAATAGAAACTAATTCTCCATTTTATAAACAATTCATCATTGAAGCATCAAATCAAGCATCTAATGATGCACTTTTATTGGTTGATAACATAAAAATCGATGCTAGATACTACGATTTACAGGAATACATATCAAATTTATTACGTGTTGAAGAATTGATTCAAAATAGAGGGTTAAATGATTTAGGCAACTCAGATGTATTTGAAGTCTTTGATTCTTTCATTATAAAGTCTATTTTTGAAAGTCTTAGCAATGGGAGCTTAGATTATGATTTCTTTGAAAATATCATTAAAAACAACAGAATCAATTCCTGTTGGTACACTACGCATCAAATTGAATACGAAGCTATTGTAGAGATTATTAACTTAAAAAAATCTCTTGATACAAAAATTTATGATAATCTCACCAGTGAAGAATACATCAAACTCTATAAAAATAACCTATTTAAAATTGATTTACATCATAGACATGTTGTTTTTCTATTAAACCAAATAGATAACTTTGAGGAATATATTGAAATATTGAAAATCAATATTAACAACCAGTACGAAATGCATCTAGACAAGCTAGGTAGTTATTTCTCAAAATCACTTGAGAAAAAGAACGATTGGTCATTTATTGGCGAAACACCATTAAATCAGTTCTATTTTGAGCTACAAAGAATATCATTTAAAAAAATGTTTGTTATTATCTCTGATGCTTTACGTTACGAGGTTGCTTCAGAACTATATGATAATATATTATCTGACTCTGTCCTAAAAGGCAAAACAGAGTTGATGAACATGATAGCACCAGTACCAAGCATAACCAAAGTTGGAATGGCATCATTATTACCAAATAAAGATATCCAATATGGGAACGACATTCTAGTTGACGGCCTTGGTACAGCAACAACAGAAAATAGAAACAAAATTTTAAAAGCACGTAACTTAACATATGCTGCGATTCGATACGAGGAAATATCAAAGATGAATCGATCGGATATTAGAGAATATATGAAGGATAAGTCATTAGTTTATATTTATCATAATGCAATCGATAACGCGGGTGAGCATCAGGAAACAAAAGTTTTTGGTGCTGCTAATGTTGCGATTGAAGAAATTCTTGCACTGATTAAGAAATTGTATAATACATTGCAGATTTCGAATTTCATTGTAACTTCAGATCACGGTTTCTTATACCGTGAAGTAAAAGTAGATGAATCGTTGAAATATAATGATGTAAGCAAAATTAAACCACTTGAACTTTCAAGAAGATTTGCCATTGTAAATGATGATACTTCAGTACCTTATACACTCAAATTTAAACTGGATTATATGGGAAATAATACTCAAAGTGTCATTTTACCTTATAGTTATGATTACTTTAAATCACCGGGCGGCATCCAGTATGTCCATGGTGGAGCATCTCTACAAGAAATTATTGTTCCCTTATTAAAAATCAGCGAACTAAGAAGCGGTGCTCTCAAAGAAAACATAGGTCCTGTCGGAGTGAGAATTAAGAGTTTAAATCGGACAATTACACAAAGAAGCTTTATTGTAGATTTTGAGCAATTTGAGAAAGTTGCGGATAAAAAGATTGAAAGAAAGCTCATTATCTATTTCCTTGATGATCAGGGAAATGATGTTTCTGGCAGATACACATTTATTGCAAACTCTGAATCAGATGACTTAAGTCAAAGAATTACTAGAATTAGAGTCACACTAAACAACATTGAATTTAATCGCGATAGAAGATATATGCTTATATTAAGAGATGATAACCAAAACGAGAGTGAATACTTAGAAAAAGAAGTATTTAAAATCGATATACTTGGCTTCAAAGCCATTTTCTAGGAGGTAAACGCATGGACAGTCTTGATGTAAAAGTTTATGAACAATTTAGTGGTCGTGTTGTAAAAAAAGGGGCAACCAAGAAGATTAAAAATAGCGCAAATGTTCCAACGTATGTTTTGGAATATCTTTTAGGCACATATTGTACATCTGATGATGATGCTGAAATTGAAAAGGGCATTGTTCAAGTCAAAAAAATCCTCCAAGAAAACTATGTTCGAGCAGATGAAGCAGAACTTGTTAAATCTAAAGTAAGGGAATTACAAACCTATACAGTCATTGATGTGGTTTCTGCACGACTCGATGAAAAAAGAAACCTTTATTTAGGGAGACTACATAATCTAAATGTTACAGTCAAGGTACCAGATAGATATATTAGGGATATCGAAAAGTTACTGAGTGATGGTATTTGGTGTATTGTTACGCTTAATTACTTTTATGATGAAGATGAAGGAGGTTCTCCATTTAGACTTGAAGAACTCACACCCATTCAAATGCCAAATATCGATATCAATGAGATTAAAGATCGGAGAAAGCAATTTACAAAAGATGAATGGATTGATTTAGTCCTACGTTCAACTGGTATGGAACCTACTCAATTTAAACCTCGTGTTAAGTGGCATCTATTAGCACGTCTTATTCCACTTGTTGAAAATAATGTAAACTTGTGTGAACTAGGGCCTAGAGGAACAGGTAAGTCGCACATCTATAAAGAAATATCGCCTAACTCTATATTAATTAGTGGTGGGCAAACAACAGTAGCCAATCTATTTTTTAATTTAGCTAGAAGAACACCAGGACTTGTAAGTATGTGGGATACAGTTGCATTCGATGAAGTTGCTGGAATTTCATTTAAAGATAAAGGTGGAATTCAAATCATGAAAGACTATATGGCATCGGGATCATTTGCAAGAGGTAAGGAAATGATTCCTGCAAATGCTTCTATGGTATTTGTTGGCAACATCAACCAATCAGTTGAGTCACTATTAAAAACTTCGCATTTATTTGAGCCATTCCCAGAGGCAATGATTGATAGCGCATTCTTTGATCGTATGCATAATTACATTCCAGGTTGGGAAATGCCAAAGATGAAACCAGAGCATTTCACCGAAAATTATGGATTTATTACAGACTATTTTGCTGAAGTGTTAAGAACATTAAGGAAGACGCCACAAACAGATGCATTTGATAAATACTTTAAACTTGGGAAATGTCTTAATCAAAGAGACACGATTGCCGTAAGGAAAATCGTATCGGGGTTAGTCAAAATAATTTACCCTGATGGTGTTTATACAGAAGAAGAAATCGAAGAAATCCTTAAGTATGCACTAGAAGGTAGAAGAAGAGTGAAAGAACAATTAAAGAAGATTGGTGGTATGGAATTCTATGATACTCAATTCTCTTATATTAGATTATCAACGATGGATGAAATATATGTACCGGTTTTAGAACAAGGTGGTGGAAAAATTATCCCTGAAGGACAAATGAAAGCGGGACATATTCATACAATAGGTCAAGGATCAAATGGGATGTTGGGCATCTTTAAACTTGAGACACAGATTTCATCTGGGAATGGGAAATTTTCCGTTAGTGGACTTAATACCGGGAAAGAACCTAAAGAATCAATTGTCACTGCAGAACGCTTCTTTAAAGCAAATTCAAAGTCCATTAGCCCAAGCATTATGGTTGACACCAAAGACTATGTACTTCACATTCAAGATGTACAGGGGGTTGGTTTGGTCTCAAGTATATCTATAGCAGCTCTAGTGGCATATTGTAGTTCATCTTTAGATAAACCAGTGTTGTCACAATTTTGCGTGTTAGGTTCCTTTACAATTGGTGGAACAATACAAAAAATCGAGAATCTAGCATCATCTTTACAAGTGTGTCATGATGCTGGTGCAAAAAAAATTCTTTTACCAATTTCATCAGCCGCAGATATACCAGCAGTACCATCAGATTTATTTGCTAAATTCCAAACGTCTTTTTATAGCAGTCCAGAAGATGCTGTTATTAAGTCTTTAGGAATTGAGTAAGTCCTATTGGACCTAAACGATAAATGAATTTTGGGAGGATTATGTGAATAAAGACGAAATATATGCAGACTCAATATCAGCTTTTAACAATGAATCAAATCTATATCATTACACAACATTTGATGGACTGATGAAAATTATCATTAGTAAAAGATTTAGACTGACAAGAATTGACCATATTAGCGATAATCTTGAAGTTAATTATATAGATAGAATATGGAAAGCAAGAACCTATATTGGATGTTTTACAAATAGTAATGTTAATGAGTTAATGTGGCAACATTATACAAAAAGCAATACCGGTGTGTGCATCGATTTCGGGAAAATTGATACATTCGGTCTAAAATTTTATGATGAAGAAAACAATGAGTATAAAAGAATACCTGAGGTGGATATGACCTATTCATCTTATAATCAAACAACTGATTATAGAATACATAGTGTTTCGGGTTTAAAAGTATTATACTTAAATGATCCAGAGTATTTGGCTATACCTAATCATGAGCTAATCGATTTTTTTAAAGGTGTCCAAGATGTGAATGATAGAGATGGTTTTTATAATCATCCATTTCAAGGTTATGTAAAAGAATCTAGATTATTTAAGTTTGAGCAAGAATTTAGGATTAGAGTTTCAATATTACCGAAAGGTATGGGAACAAAGCTCACATTGAGAGGCCAAATCTATTACTCACCACCAAAAAAGTATATTTATATGGAAACTGATATAAATACCTTAAAGGTCTATGTGAAAAATGAAAATCCTTTTTTGGATGAAATAACAAGTTTTTGTAATCAAAATGGAATAGAAATATTTGTTCTGAATTTTTGAAGTACATGTAATTTTTTTACTTCATATTTTTATAAAAATATCAGAAATGTAAGATTACAACGATTGTAAATTGTGATTTTTCGAAAATCCTATCAATCAGGGAGGAAAACATGGAACTTTATCAAGGCTTGTGTAATGATTTTATTCGACAATCAACTCAAAATAGTATATCAATGATGTTATCAAATGAATTCGCTCATTATTATGGTTATCGCCCCTCACATAATGAGGTTATGAGCTGGCAGAATTCCCTAAAAGAGCTTGGCAACTTGCTTAAGACTGTTGATTTTACTAGTCAAGGAATAAAGCTTGAATATTTCATTCCACTTTCTAGTCTAAGAATCGATGTTCTTTTGACAGGTATCAATAATAATGATGAAGAACAAGCCGTTTTAATCGAGTTAAAGCAATGGCAATCATCAAAGCCTTCTCTAATGGAAAACGAGGTTAAAACAGCGGTTGGTGGTGGATTAAGAGATATATTACACCCAAGTGTGCAAGTAGATGCCTATAGGAGTTATCTCCAAGGATTTTTGGAAGTTTTTTATCAAAAATTAGGAAATATCAAATTGGATAGTTGTGTATACTTGCATAATTATGTGTTTGATATTGATGATCCCATTCTTGATTCGAAATTTGCAAATTATCTAACAAGGTCACCAATTTATTCTAAGAATGATAGAAATTCACTAGCTGATTATCTGAAAGCCAAACTTGGTAATGGAAGTGGTGAACAAGTTTTAGAGAAAATTAATAAATCTAATATTAGACCATCTAAAAAGTTACTGGATGAAGCAAGTAATATCATTAAAAACAATAATTCATATGTTTTATTAGAAGAACAAAAAATAGTTTTTGACCATGTCATGGCAATCATTAAGAATGGCTTGCATGATAATAAGAAGCAAGTCCTCATTATCAAAGGTGGACCAGGTACTGGAAAAAGTTTAATTGCAATCAACCTTCTAGCAGAACTCAGTAAATTAGGTAAATGGGCTGAGTATGTTACTGGTAGTGCTGCATTCACACAAAGCTATAAAAAAGCTATTGGTAGCGGAGCGAGTAGTTTGTTCAAATATACAAACAGCTATGTAAATACCCAAAATCAAAAACGAGACTGTTTAATTATTGATGAAGCGCATCGTATCAGAGAAAAAGCCCCTTATGGATCATATATGTCCAAAATCTATAGTGGAAAACTTCAAATTGAAGAAATTATTGAAGCATGTAATATAGCTGTTTTCTTCATCGATGATGATCAAGTTGTTTTACCGGATGAAGTTGGGAACTCAGGATACATTAAAGAACATGCTGAAAGCCTTGAGTGCGATGTTTGGGAAGAAGAACTTAGAGTTCAATTTAGATGTGCTGGTAATGATGGATTCATTAAATGGGTTGAAAATACATTAGCAATTAGAGAAACTGCCAACGTCATGCTAGAACTATCTGATTCATTTGAGTTTATGATATTTGATAATCCTGAAAGTATTGAAGATGAACTCAAAAAGAAAATAGTTCAAGGCAATACAGGCAGAATGGTTTCTGGATTTTGTTTCCCATGGTCAAAAGAAGTTGGAGCCCTAGATGTCTCTATTGGTAACTATCAAAGACCATGGAACTTAAGAGAAGCAAGAGATGGAAATCCCGCATCTAATCTATGGGCATATAATGAAAAAGGGTTTGGTCAAGTTGGCTGTGTTTACAGTGCTCAAGGATTTGAGTTTGATTATAGGCAATGATATCATTTATAATCTAAATACACAATCTTGGTTATCTATGAAAAGCAACCATAAAGGAAATATGATTAGTCAAGTAAAACTCAAAGGAATGCTTGATGAAAAATATCAAAGTATAGTGAAAAATATATATCGAGTCTTGTTATCAAGGGGCATGAAAGGTTGCTTTGTATACTTCATGGATAAAAATACAGAGAACTTTGTTAAAACAAGAATCAAGAAAAATCAGTCCAATTAAATTCTCGAGTTTTTGATATTCCGATAATGTATGTGAACGGCAACACAAACATACCTTTTGAAGGACACAGACTACCTTTTATATACCCTTTATAGGACAAAAAAGCGTTATGCCGTTCACATGGCAAAAACCACAGTGAACGGCAATAGAAAGAAGAGAATGTCTAATGGCAAAAAAACCAACCAAGAAAAACCTTATCGATTAATACTCATTAAAAAAATGTTTATGCAGCTATAAATCTGTATGGAGCCATCAAACTTGATGTCTTAATATCAGTTCCAAATTAGATGAATGAAATCTAGGGGGAGTAATATGTTTAATAACTATTTGGTTTATCAAAAAGAATGGCAGACTAAACTACAGTTAGGAGACTACTTTGTTTTATATATAGATGTACTGGGATACAAAAAATTATTAAAGAAAGATAAGGATTTTTTAGTCAAAATGAAATATCTTATGTCTGTAATTATTAAAGAGCATGTTGATAGTTATACTCTAAATGCATTTAAGTACAAAATGTTCTCCGATAACGTATTAATTTGTATTAAGCAAAATGAAAACAAATCATTAGAGAGGTTGATTAATTTTGCTTCTAGATTGCAGTCAATGGCGATGTTTCATTTTGGTTTTTTTATGCGAGGATCTATATGTAGGGGATCTCTGTATATTGATGAAGACATTGTCTATGGTGATGCACTTGTAAAAGCTTTTGAATTAGAGTCTATGTTTAGTAAAGTACCTAGGATTATAATTGATAAGAGTCTTTATGATGAAAAATATGTTAGCACTTCAAATCATAGAATATGTATGTTTGATGATAATTATAAAATTGTTAACTATCTACATTTTTACTTTGCTGAGACTCTAATTGATAAATCAAGAGAAAATCAACTTAGCGAAATATACAAATATGTTCAATCAAATTTATTGCAGACAAAAGGTAGATGCATTTTTAAGAATAGAACACACAAAAAAATTTTATGGGTAGATAAATTTAATAGATATGTTTTGGAAAAACAAGAAGTATTAAAATACTATAAATAGCGAAGTCGATAATAAAGTAGTTTTGGTTATCCAGCCGTTTATATATTTTTAAAATTAGAAAGAAGAGAATGTTAAATGGCAAATAAATCAACCAATCAAAAACCTAATCGACTTATCCTTATTAAAAGATATGCTTTTGCAGCTATCAATCTTTATGGTGTGATTAAACTAGAAGATTTCATTTCTGTCTTTAATCATTATGAAAAAGAATCCTTGTCCAAAGAAGAAGCAATCCATTTACTTGAACTTTTATCAAGTATCGATGAGATTGACTTATCCTTTAAACAAGGAATACTTGCTAATGGTTATTTCTATATAAATGACACTAAAGATGTTAGAGTGGCTAAAGACTTGCTTTTAGCACAGTCCAATAAACCACGTTATTTACCCTCTAAGGAAGAGTTTCTTAAATATGAAGATGATGAATACGTTGAACCGATGAAACCTTTATTAGACCTAGAGAAGTTCATCATAGCGAATAAATTGGTAGCGATTAAGAAACAAGATGATATACGCTATGATGTGCTAGAAATACATGATCAAATCATTATGGGCGGAAAGCCTTCTGATTATATGGGCTATATTAACAAAAGAGGTTATCAGTTTAAAGATGAAGTTCAATTAAAACTTTTTGTTGGACTCACCATGATTCTTCATAATAATACCAGGATGTATGAGAACAATGGCCATACACCTATAGAGACTAGAGAACTTTATGAAGAAATTCATAAACCAATTAATTAATGTTTGATACCCCCCCGGTCAGTTTATATTTATAAAAATATCACGACCGCAAGCCCCACATCTTAAATACGTGGCACCAGTTTTTGAAAATCATGATTTTGAAACTGATATTTATAGTAAATATCGCAATTAAGCCAAAAAGAGAGAATTTTAATATCAAACACTTTCACCCCCTACACGCGCGTGATTCAAGATTGCACAGAAAAAACATACCTTGAGATAACTGGAGAATGTTATGGAAATTGAGAATAAAACAATAGAGAATGCCAAATCGATAGAGGAAATTGCCGAAATTGAAAGATCCCTTAACCTGCAACTAAAAAATGCTGGATGGGATAGTGTTAAACGTGTGTTGAGCGACATGTATAAAGAACCATCACATTTCATTTTTGAGTTATTACAAAATGCTGAAAATGTCTTAGCAAGTAAGGTTACGATTTATTTAGAAAGTGATAAATTAATTTTCACACATAACGGAACGGCATTCTCACTAAATGACATTAAACGAATTTGTCAAGCTGGAAATGTTAATCAAGAAGACACAAGAGGGAAATTTGGAATAGGATTTAAATCTGTATACAAAATTACAGAAACACCATATATTTATTCATACGATGTGAACTATCCATCTTTTCGTATAGAAGATTACAATGTGCCGATAAGAATTGATTCAGATAATAGTCTTAATATTGGGACTAAGTTCGTTTTAGATTTTGATGCAGACATTAATATAACTAAAACTTATAAAATTGTTGAAAATGGATTAAAACTACTTAATGAAGATTCTATTATGTTTTCTGACTATATAAAAAATATAGAAATATTTATTGATGGAAAGAAGTTCAACGAAATATCAATTGTCAAGGATGTGATTGACGAAATTGATAAAACATCTTTTATTGATCTTGTAGTTAATAACAAGCAAAAAGAACAACATTTTTTGTTATTCCAGAGAGAAATCTCATATTACGATGAATACAAGAAAAAAGAATTAAAAAGAAATATTTCGATTGCATATTTAAATCCTAAATTTGATATTGAGGATAAGCAAATTAGCACGAATAAATTATCGGTTTTATTTCCTACAGAAGTTGATACACATCTAAGATTTAAAATTGATGCCCCCTTTAACACCTCATATACAAGGGAGCAGGTCTCTTTTAGTAACAATGAATTTAATGAAATAATTCTGAAGGAATCCCTGAATTTGTATGAAAATTCAATATTGACTTTAAAAAAGCACAATTTGCTGACTATAGATTTAATATATTTTCTAGCTAATTCACCAAGACCAAATCAAGACTATATCTATTCAGAATTCTATAATAAAACCATAGAAACGTTTGAAAATAACGAGTTACTTTTAAGTAATGATGGAATATATATAAAGGCTTCAATTGCTCTTCTTTGTAGAGATAACAAATTGTTCATGGAAATATTATCTGAAAACGATCTAAAAACTATGTTTGATGGTAGATATAAATGGATTGATGGTACAGGAATCAAATCGAGTAGAAACGACGAATTGCGTAAATTTTTAACAGATGGGTTAGACATAACTGACGTTGAATTTAATACATTTAATTCTAGAATAACCACCAGTTTTTTTGACGATAAAACTGATGAATGGCTTATGAAGTTTTACGATATTTGTCTTTTGAATGTTAATAACATCAGAAATAATCCAAAACCAATAATTAGAAACATTAACAATAAAATGAGAAACCCTTTGATAAAGAATATCCCCGATGTATTCTTGCCATCTGAATTTGTCAAAAGTAATGATAAAGCAATCAAGAAAACTTTTCTTAGTGATGAAACATCAATGAGTTTTTTCAAAAAGCTGGGGATAAAAGAAGCAAACGCTCTTGATTTAATCAAGGAAGAATGGATACCGGTGTTAAAATCCCTAACAGATGAAAGTGAATTAACGGAATCAATTGAAGAAATACTTAACATCATTAATGGTTGTCAAAACGAGCAAAAAGAATTAATCATCAAAGAATTAAAAGACATAGAGTTTTTCCCTTGTACGAAGGCGGGAACAAATGTCATATCGTTTCTTAAACCCAAAGACATTTATCTTAACACTGAATTTTTGCGAGATATTTTAAAAAATTCAAATGCCCATTTAATACTTTCTAAAACTCAACAAATATATGAAATTAATACTTGGTTTCACGAGCTGATTGTTAAACTAGGAATAAATTCTTTTTTAAAAATAATTCCAACTGAAAAATCTTACCATTACTTTATTCCACATAAAGTAACTAATCAAGTAAGTAATAATTTTCCGAAATATGAAATATCAACTCAAAAAACACATTCGTTTGTTGACTATAACTTAGATTTTCTTTCAATAGCTTTATCAAACCTGGTAAAAGAATCATCAAAACAATTTTGGAATTATCTTGTGAATATACCCAACAAATACTTCACATCAACTTATGAAATTTATTTTAAGCACGTAAATGAAGTTGCAAGAGGTTCTTTCCCATCAGAGTTTGTTGAACAGTTAATTAACAATGCTTGGACTCACATAGGAGATAACGTATACAAAACGTCTGATATTAGCAAAAATGAATTTAGAAACGAGTACAATGCAGCAAATAATGAACTTGAAAGATATCTAAACTTCAAACCAATAGAGGATACAAGCAATTTATCGCAAACTACTAAAGATAAAGTCGAATTGACTAGTTCAAGATCAGTAGATGAAGTGCGAGAAGCGTTAGCTTTATTGGATGATAAAAAGAAACAAGAAAGAATCGCTCAGTTAAAGGTCGAGTATTTGTATCAAATATTTGAAGATAAGTTATTAGTTACATTGACCGAAACACAAAAAAGTCAACTTGAATCAATGGATTATCACTTCTTCAATAATCTCACAAATCAAAAGATATTATTCGAGATATTACAAAAATCAAACAAGACAATAAATCAATTCAATGAACATTCTGAACTCAAATTTGACAAGAAGAACTATTTTGAAATGATACTTAAGCAAATGGTTTCAACCAATGAGGATTTGTGGATATCATCGCTATACCACAAGTACAAATCAGAGGTTTTAATGAGCAATAAATTAAAGTTTAGTGAAGATTTGATTAGATATCATCAATTTGAATTTGATTTGGCAGAGATTGAGAATAACTTAGATATTGATTTCGACCATACATCTTATTATAAGTCGATTGATTTCCTACAATTTGATCCTCAAGAGGTACAAGTCAATATAGCCAACGAGTACAATAAAAATTTGGAGTTGTTCAAGTTCAAGTTAAAAGAGTTAACTATCAGTGACAGTTCCTTGAACAGCATGCTCAATTATCCTTCACAAAAAAGTCTGATGTATCTTGGCGAATTAGATGAATTATTGAAACGATACAAGTCTTTCATCAGCATAAAAAACGAAGAAGAAAAAATGGTATTACCAGATATTAATAATATTAGTTTTAGTTCAGTAGATACTGGCAAGGTTGAAATAAGAGAAAACAACACAGATTCTACTGGAACAAAAATGGACATTCAAAAAACCGGGAACAGCAAGTCATATACTGGATTATTGGCTGAAAAGATTGTGTATAAATACTTAACCGAGAAGGCGGAGTCAGTTACTGAAGTTAGATGGGACTCAGAGAATGCAGATCCTGCTATTAATCCGAATGGTAGAGCAGGTCTAGGATATGATATAAAATATAAAAAAAATGGAATTAATTATTTTATAGAAATCAAAGGGACAAAGATATTCGGGAATAAGTTGCAATTGAATTTTTCTAAGAATGAAATTAAATTTGCACAAAGACATCATGATACTTATCAAATCTTTATTTGCAATGGAGCTACTGAAAAAAAGCCTAAAATCCAAAACATAGGTAATATTTTTGATAGTAGTGAATTTACAAAAAAAATAGAAGGTAAAGGGTATGTAGCAATACCAAGCGGCTTTGAAATCTATTTAGAAATCATAGATTGAGAAAACAAGTGTATTGTAATAATCTTATAACGCACCAGTTTGCAAAGTGTTGCACATATGCACATGACTTTAGGTTAGTTAACTTAGCGAGTCATTTATGAGACAGAGTCTGTTTATTCTTATACTTTACCACCAGTAACATATCAATAATAAGTAGTTGTTTTCCCATTAAATTTAAAGAATCGACTCATTTATTTCAAGTAATAAAATGCGAATATTTTTATAAAAGAAGATGACTTTCAACTTAATAAGTGATAAAATACATTTGCGGACGTAAACAACATGGGTGTACTCCTTCGTCCGCAAACTATAGGTGTACACCTGCCTGATTTTTCAAGGTTAAACAAATTTTTCATTTTTTGTTTGACCTTTTTATTTTTTGTGATAAAATGAAGTTGCGGACGAAGGCGCTCATCGTTATAAAAGAGCGAACACCCAAAAAGGTTATTTATTCTAGAAAAATAATCTGAGTAGGAAGGTATACCTATAGACTCACATTTAGATATGTGAAAGAACAGCGGTGAATTGCAGAGCTATAAGTGTTTGTATTTTTGCATAGGAGGGCCTAAAAATAAAAACACAAACAAACAATTTGCTGCATACTAAAAAATAAGGAGAAAGAAAATGAGTTATTATTTAGTGAAATGCAAGTTCGGACACGTTGGTAGAGACAAATATCTTCCATTAATAATCGCATTGGTTGCTGAGTCTGCAAAAGAAGCAAGTAATAGAGCCAAATACATTGGTGGTGTTAAAAGAGATCATAAAGACTGGTGTCTAGAAGGGCCTTATGAAGTTGACTATGAGAGTTTTGAAATAGCTAGAGAAGCATACAGAAATGATGTTTACTTTGAAAAACATAGCAGATCAAGACTATACTTGTTTAATGAAAGACTAGTAGATGAGCCTAACTACAGTAGAATCAATGGCATCAAGACAAATACTAAATCCTATTCTAAATTTCGTGATACAGCACTTGTTGATTTTAAGCGAAAGAAAGAAAAAGTGATTATTGAATCACTATCTAAATACCAATTTAATGAGATAACCGGTTACCATAACGGATATAGTAGGGTATAGGTGGATATATGAATAATACAGTGGATGTTATTAATTTCCATCTTACGGAAAAGTGTAATTATATGTGTGCCTACTGTTTTGCAAAATTCAACAACGAACAAGAATTTACCGTGGAGGAATGGATCAAAACAGTTGATATAGTCAATGAGTATTTTAAGAAAAATGCTATTCTTAATGGCCGTATTAATCTTGCTGGTGGTGAACCGTTAGTTGTAAACTATCTTGATGAACTTATTGATTACATAAATTCATTAGATATAAAAGTATCAATCATTACTAATATCTCTTTATTAACAAAAGAAAAAATCCGAGCTTGGATCGGAAAGGTTGACACTATAGGAATCAGCATCGATTCTTTAAATAGAGAAACTAATCTTCTAATAGGTAGACATAGCAATGGAAAAACTATCGAAATTAGTGATTTGCTTGAAATATTGAATATCGCAAAAGAGAACAATATTAAAATCAAGATTAACACCGTTGTTTCAAAATTCAATTTGCATGAAGATATATCAAGTTTATATAAGCAAATTAGATTTGATAGAATTAAGTTGCTCCAAGTTAGGTTTAATAATGATTGCAACGAATCGGCAATAAATTATGGGATTAGTTCAAATGAATTTAATGAATATTCGAGTCAACTAAAATCATATGATGGCATTATAATTGAATCAGAAGATATGATGGAGTGCTCATATGTGATTATTGATCCAAAAGGAAATTTAATATCAAACAAAGGGAATATACATAAGAAAATTGGTTCAGTCTTTGAAACAAACTTAGAAGAACTAATCGCTATAGCGGAGATTAATTATAAAACTTTCATGAAAAGATACCAAACTGAAAAAGGAGTAAATCGATGAATATACAAGTTAAATTATCCTACAATCAAACAAAGGAATCCAACGGATTAAGAGAATGGTATGAAAGCCTAGTATCAAAATCTAACTGGATTGATGCAAAAATTTCAACTAAAAGTTTAGAGATTGAAAGAGACAAAAAAGATAATAGATTTATTAAATCTTTGAGAAAAGTAGAAATTGCAATAGCACTTAAAGAGGGTTATTTAATATTAAAGGGGCATCTTGGATGCTCCTTCAATAGACCTTTTGGAGGCGAATTTTATATCATAGATTTTAGAGAAATACCAAATGGTAATTTCGCATTATTAGGTGGGGTTAAATTTAATTTTAAAGTGGATAACAATAATCCAATCGATAATAGTTTGATGTTTAGTCTCTTAGAAGGAATTTCTTCCAATAGTGATTTTGTGTTCAATATTGGTCAATTTGATGAATTTATGGAAGTTTTCATGTTTTATAAAAAAATATCTGATGAAATTAATAATAGTGCAACCTATGAAATCGCAAAAACAAATAAACCATATTACTATCTACCAGTTGATGTTAAAGAACTATATAATGAGACGGGTGATCTACTCTCCAGTTACTCCAATTTAGAAAATATTTACGATGGAGAACAAATAATTAAAGGGTATAAAGTTCCAGGTTATATTTATGATAGATTCGATAATAATTTAAAAGATAAAACATTGAGTATAGTAGATATTTATATATATAATTTAGAAGGTGTTCAAAGAAAAATCCAAAAAATGTCAGATAATTTATTTGTCAGTAATTTTCGAATAATCAATGAGCAAAACATTAAAAAAATCCACGAAATAGAACTAATAAATATCACTAAAGACAAAGATATGTTAATTATAAGTGCGATTGAAAATAATGAGATTGATGAACAGTTTCTAAATTTATACGATATGGGACAAAAGATCAAGATCGAATCAATCGAGAACTCATTAAAACTCATCAATCAAGGAACAACTGGTGCATCTATGAAAATGATTGAGTATTTAATAGGTGATGAAGAAATGCCAAGCAATACTAAAAATCTAACAAAACATCAGAGTTCATTAAGTTATATCGAGTCTGTTGTTTCTTTGAACGATGCAAGGTCTAAGTACTTAAAAAAACTCAATACATCTCAAAAATTAGCTTTTATCAAATCAGTTGATGGGTCTCCAGTGACACTAATTAAAGGGCCTCCTGGAACAGGAAAAACTCACGTTATAGATGCAATAACTCAATATATTACTAAAGAACTAAAAGAAAAAGTTGTTATTTCTTCTCAAACCCATGTTGCAATTGATAATGTTTTAGATAAACTCATGGAAAACTATGATTTGGTTATTCCTAATAGAATTACAAATCGTAGAAACAAATATAGCAATCAAGAAATTGATAAGACTTTATTTAAGACGTGGGGATCTAAACTGAATAGCCACTTAATGGAATCAACAAGTAAAAGACTAGCCCAAAAGATTATTGAAGACTTATCTAATTTTAATGGTCTCGGTGAAATTCAGTATTCAAAGAATATGAAAGAGAACTTTCAAGTTATTGGAGCAACAACAACAACAAGCGTAATTTCAGGCAAAAAAGGACTTGAATTATTGAAAGACTATAAATGGCTTATCATTGATGAGGTATCGAAATCACCAATAACTGAAGTTTTGAGATATCTTCCATATGTAGAGAAAATAATCCTAGTGGGTGATGATTATCAGTTATCCCCATTGCTTGAGTTTTCTAAAGAAGATGTAAAGCATTTACCATCATACGACGAAGATATGTTTGAGAAACTAGAAACTATTTATGAACAGTCAGTCTTTTCAAAAACAATTGAGAAAGCTGAAAAATCCGGAAGACTCATATTGCTTGATGAAAACTATAGATCACTTAAACCTGTATTAGATGCCTATAATATTTTCTATGATGGGACTCTAAAAAACATGAGAGAAATTGTTAACCCTAAAATAGTACAATTCAATAAAAAAGCAATCCTATCTAATGACAAGCATGTGTATTTTGTAGAGGTCTTAGGCGGAACAGAGCAAGATGACACCAAATCACATTCGAGATTTAATGTTCAAGAAGCTCAAGCAACAGCTTTAGTACTTGAGGATATATTGAATACTCTAATAGAACCCCAAACAGTAACAGCGTCTGCTATATTCCCATATGCTGCACAAATTAGCTACTTCACCAAAAATTATAAAGATTTAATCAATAAAGCTAAAAAAATGCTAAAAAGTTTTGAACTTGATACAGTTGATGCATTTCAAGGAAGAGAAACAGATATTGTATTAGTAAATACAGTTGTCACAAGGTTAGATAAACTAAGTTTTTTAAGAGATTTTAGAAGAATTAATGTTTCTATGTCTAGAGCAAGAGATAAACTGATTGTATTTGGTTCAAGAAATCTCGAAAAGCTTGAAATGGAAACACGTGAAGGTGGTACAAGACAATATTTCAGAGGAATAATTGACGGTATTCGAAAGAATGGTGAATTTATTATAATAGATCAAAAAGGGGAGGTAATAAAAAATGAGAGTATCAATACGTCTAAATTTGCCTAAGGCAATTAATAAATTAACAGTACGTTATAACACATTCGAAAAAGTGTCATACGATAAGTATTTTATTGCTTCATTAATTTCTAATACAAAGACTCAATCTAAAGCATTTGAATTGATTGACGAGATGACGGGTAATGGAAGCCTTAATGATCACTTTAAAAAAGTATATGCTGAAATGATTGAATTATCACTAAATGAAATTGAGTCGATTCTAAAAGATTCCTTATATCCTATTCAAAAAATCGAAGAGTTCACTTATGCATATATACCTATGGTCAATATTTCGATTTTTGGAGGAAATGTATTTATAGGAAATATTGCTGAAACTAAATTCTTTGCTCAACAACTAGTTGAAAAAGGAGGAACGTATATTAGTCACAACTTTGATATAAAAGAACCAGTGTCAAAGCCTGATTATTATGAAGTTAATCTGAGTAATGAAATAATTGAAATTGGATTCAATAAAGATTTTTATAGAATTTCTAATGAAGATTTTGTAAGTAGCATAATCAAAGATGACATTGATTTCACTAGTTTCCAAGGTAATCTCAGCCAATCTTTACAAGGAAATGGGTGGATTCAACTAAGCAGATCTACATTTAACAACATAGCTAGTACGAAAGATTTCTATTATGATAATGGAGACCATATAGCGATTTATAATGATAATGCGAAAAGATCAAGTTTTGCGTATAGTTGGGGATTGTATTGGGTAAAAGAAAAAACATATTTGTACCAGGATTCTGCTAATCAAAAAATGTGTGAAAATATTGCTGAAGTATTATTACAGTCAGGAAGAATTAACGAATTTAAAACTAAAACAATCTTAGATATCTTGAAGAATATTAGTAGAGATAAGCAACAAGAAATAGTAAATTATATTTTGAAACGAAAAGAATCCAAAGAAATTGCGAAGGTTGGACTCATACTAATTAGCAAAGGTTATGAAAAAAATTGGTCTGAGGATGCAATGAAATCCTTTTATAAGTTTAAAGAAAATATCAATCAACTTATAATGCTATACAAAGTTAATCCCAATATGGGGTTTGCACTAAATGATATATTAGATATTTACAAATCGGACAAGACTATTCTTACAGATGAACATTTGAACCAAACGAGAGAATATTTTAGTGATTGTGAAGCAATAAAGAAAAGAGTAAGAGATATAGTGGGGAGAGTTGTTCTATCCGGTTCTAGAGAAAATGAGAAGTCAATGGTTATGGATGAAGCAACAAAGAAATTTAGAAAATCCGCTAACAATATACAAGGACATTTTAAGAGAGATATAGACAAAATGGATTTAAATGAATTAAAGCAATTTGAAAAGCAAGCTGAAAAACTTTACGAAGAGTATAAAATAGTGTATAACAGGTTGCAAGAAGAACAAAACTAATCCTCAAATTAGGACAAGGGATGCCTTGTTCTTTTTTTGAATCGAAACTTTGATTTATAGTCAATAAAGTGGACACGTTATGGAGAATCTCTTACTTTGAATTATCCACTTAATTTTATGATTGCAAAGTGTTGCACATATGCGATTCAATTCTCGAGTTTTTCATTAGTATGAAAATAATGTAATTCAGACATTATCAATTAAATTAAAATCGAATGATAAAATAAAGTGCGTACCAAGCAGAAAACTGCCTAGTTACGCACTTTTCTATACAAATCCCAGAATATCCCCATTTAAGCCCGTTCGTCTACTAGTGGGTTATTTTTGTGCAAAGTGTTGCATTCTTTTCCCACCTAGCATTGTGTTGCACATATGGCAAATTTGAACTTATGTGAAAAAATGTCCACAAAAAGCCATCAAAGTACCCGATATACCTCTATAGCTTGATATTTAACTAACCAAAATCATTACCATTTTTACTCGTTATCTTAATCATAAGGATACTTGAATGCAACACAATACTAGCAATCATTAATTTATATGGATGTCTAGTCTAGGTTTAGGATATTGAACTAAACTGACAATTAAACCGACATCTAATAAAACAATGACGGTTTAATCCATTTCATCTTACATATCATTTTGTGTTTCCTAAAGCACTTATACTTACGATATTATGAAGTATTAATTCTCGAAAGAAATTATGCAAAATCACAAAAAAATGAAATATTGTGAAAACGCATTGAAAAAGAAGTATATAAAAGATATAATGTGATTATAGGTGGTGATCAAGATGACCATAGAAGATAAATTATTACAGTTTGAAAATAATCAAATTTTAGATAGAGACAGCTTGTATCAACTTATTAGAGAAACTCATCCAAAATATAAAGACACTTCCATAAGATGGGTTATATATGATTTAGTCAAAAAAGGAATGATTAGTAAGATATCACAAAAAAAATATGTGATTGGGAAATCAAACATCTTTAGTCAAAAGAATTCAAGTGATGAGAGACTAAAAATTGTTAGTTTTTTAGAAGAAAAATTTCCTAATATTAAAATCGTTGTTTATGAGTCAACTCTTTTAAACGAATGGGTAAATCACCAAATAGCCAGAAAAATTATATTTATTGAAGTTGAAAAGTATTTTATGAACGATGTTTTTAGATCTATTTATAATCATTTTCGGACAAGAGTAATGCTCAATCCCGATAAAGATGAACTGTATCTGTATCAGGGGGAACTCATCATAGTGACACAACTCATAACTCAAGCTCCCATTAATCTTAAAACTAAAGACATTAAAATAGAAAAACTCATCGTAGATTTATACACGAAAGACTTGATTAACGAGTTTGTCAATGATGATGAAAAAGAAAAAGTTATTGAAGACATATTTAAAGCATATACAGTTAACTTAAAATCAATATATGCTTATGCGAAAAGACGAAATAACACTGACTTAATGAAGAAAATACTGTCAAGTATTGAACATGGAGGATTGACGTGATCTTAAAAGAAAGCTTCACAATGGAACACATTAGTGTCATAAAATCTAAATATCCAATGCTAGACAAACAGTTAATAGAACGTTCAATTTTTGCATTAGGGCTATTAGAATCACTTGTGAAAGTGAAAATGCCCTTTGTTTTTAAAGGTGGTACTGCTTTGATGCTGTTACTAGAGAACCCCTTTCGCCTTTCAACAGATATCGATATAATTGTTGATCCCTTATGTGATGTTGAACAATATTTAAAACAAGCCGCTGAAATTTATCCTTTTTTACATGTGGAAGAGCATGTAAGAATGGGTAAAAATGAGATTATTAAAAAGCATTTTAAGTACTACTATAAATCACCAACATCAGAAATAGAGATTCCGATATTGCTTGATATCTTGTTTGAGAAAAATAGTTATGAGAACATCATATCTAGGGAAATACAAAACGAATTTCTACTTACAAATGGAGATAATTATAGCGTGCAGTTACCTTCAATAGAATCTATACTTGGTGACAAACTTACTGCATTTGCTCCTCATACAACAGGTATTGAATATGAGTACATCAATAGCAAGGGCATTAAAATAGAAAAAACGTTAGAGGTTATCAAACAATTTTTAGATGTTTCTAAATTAATCCAGGAGGCAAGCAATATAGAGTCTGTAAGAAAAACTTATGATCGTGTGGTTCAAAATGAAATAAATTATAGAGGAATAGTAGTTACTCCTGATGATTGTTTAATGGATACATTCAAAACGACACTATCGATTTTAACTCGAGGAAATATAAATAAAGATGACTATTCATATTTAATTAAGGGCATCAGAAAGATTCAAAATCATATATTTGGTTTTGAGATTAATGGGGAAGTGGCGTATAGATATGCAGCACCTATTTTGATGTTAGTAGCAAAACTATTAAAAGGTTCATATGATGTTAATATAACAGAACAACCTCTATTCAATGAGCGAGAGTATAGATCGATTAATCAACTTAGAAAACTAGATACAGAGATATTTAATGTAGTTGCAACAGCGATTAGGATGGTTATTTGAACCAGAAATAATTCAGTAAAAAATGAATAAAACTAAAGCCTATACATTCTATAGCGGACAGCAACCAGAGATCAGATTGGTATTCTATGATTACAACCATCATTGCAATTTATTTATCATATAGAACAAGCGGCAAATGCAAATAAAATGAAATATACGCATTTGCCGTTTTATATTAATCCAATCTTGATGTTTTTTTAATTGTTATTTGGCAAGAAACTATTACTCACTTTTCTATTCAAATCCCAGAATGTCACTGTTTGTCTCCAATATGGATTTTATGAGCATTGTGCTGCTATTTTTAATCAACCAGCATTGTGTTGCACATATGGCATCGATTATAAGATATGAAGAGAAATACGCTTAATATTTTGATCGATAGTATGATAAGATGGAAATACACGTAAATGGTTAGTTTTATTATCATTAATGCATAATCAAAAAATACAAATATGATAGTGAAGAACTATCCAAGGAGACCTCATGGCAAGAAGAAAGAAAAGTAGTCCACTAGAATCTTTAACAATTCTCTTGGTGATTTTTGTACAAACTATAATTATTGTTTTAGTAAGACTGATTATCTTTTCATACGATGTAGTTACCTTCCATACATCTAGTTATAAAGAAAAGTCTGGAAATAGTTTTTTTAAAACATATTTCAATAAGGGGAATTATGGAGAATTTCATCTATATAGAAAGCTTATTCGATTATTCGGTAAACCATCAGTCTTAACAAACATATACCTGGATAATAAGAATACCGAAACTACAGAAGTTGATATATTAGCTATTACAAAAAATGGGATTTATGTATTTGAAATGAAGAATTATGCTGGTTATATATATGGATCAGAAAATGATCAATATTGGACACAAGTTTTCCACAAGCGTTCTAAGTTCCAGTTCTATAATCCTTTGAAGCAAAACTATGCTCATACAAAAGCTATTGAAAACTATCTAGAGTTAAATAAAGGATTGGTCATTCCAATCGTAGTGTTTTCGAACAGAAGTAAATTAAACAAAATCAACATCAATATCAACCAACATGTATTTCAATATAAAAACACTATAAAATTTATTAAGAAGTTTGAAAAAACTGCTGTAAACCTTATAAGTCCTGATGATAAAGAGGAGTATTTAGTTAAACTAATTGAAAAATGCAATATGTCAGCTGAAGTTAAGGCTAAGCATATTGAAAATATTAAAGAGTTTGTTGAAAGCCAATTAAGTAGTAGTAAATAGAACTATTTGTTTGGTAAAACATATAGATGATTAAGGGGTAACTATGCCTTTTCAAATTATTCGAAATAATATTATAAATGTCAAAGCGGATGCTATTGTCAACTCAGCTGATCCTAAAGTATTCATTGGATTAGGTGTTGACAAAGCCATCCATGATGCTGCTGGTCCTCTTCTATTTGAAGATAGAAAAAAGATTGGTGAAATAAAAACTGGAGAAGCATATATTTCTAGCGCTTTTAACCTTAATGCTACCTATGTCATCCATACAGTAGGACCTGTTTGGTATGGTGGAGATCGAAACGAATATAAACTTTTGGAAACCTGCTATCTAAACTCTTTAAAACTAGCATTTGATAATCAATGTGAATCCATAGCATTTCCATTAATTTCTACAGGTGTATTCGGGTTTCCTAAAGATCAAGCACTTGCCATAGCAACCTCCTCAATCAAGTCATTTCTATCTACTCATGAAATGATGGTTTACCTTGTTGTTTATGATAGAGAGTCCTATAGTTTATCTAAAGATATTGTAGACTCTGTCAATACCTATATCGATCATACCTATTTTGATGTTAATGAAGAAACTATAAAATATAGTTCAAATAATGTCCTTGATGCATTTGAGGTTCCTAGAAGTATTAAAAAAGTTTCTAGAATAAGTGAAAGATCATTAGATGATTTAATGGATGAGCTAGACGAAACATTTTCTGAATCACTCTTAAAACTTATCGATCGAAAAGGTGAATCAGATTCAGCTATCTATAATAAAGCAAATATAGATAGAAAGCATTTCTCTAAAATAAGAAAAAGTGATTATCATCCAAGCAAGAAAACTGCAGTCGCTCTAGCGATTGCTTTAGAATTAAGTTTAGACGAAACAAAGGACTTAATTGGTAGAGCAGGTTATGCTCTATCCAATAGTAATTACTTTGATGTTATCATTGAGTATTGCATTAAAAACAAGATTTATGATATCTTTCAAGTCAATATGATATTATTTGAATATGATCAAGTCTTATTAGGAGCTGTAAATTAATTTTCTTTATAATTCTTAGTTCTACAGCATACAAATTCAAAAAACTTAGAATATATGAGGTTTCATTTTATGAGCATAGATAGTAATCGAGTTATATTTGTTCAAGTCCTAGATATGGAAAGATATAATGGTATTTATGATGAAAAAGGTAATCAAATTGATGACTATGCTAGTGGTGGTGGAAGTTACACAGATGACAAGAAGTATGAACAGTTTAACTTTAGACCTATGGATGGGCAATATTATGGTTATACCCCACCCTATGCAAAGATAAATTTAGATAAGCTTAACAAAGACAATATACAACGAGATAGCAAAGGAAGAAGATTTATTAATGATGTCACAGTCGTTTTTACAACAACTGGAGGTTCATATCAAACAGGGAGATATATTTGTGGCTTTTATGCTCATGCAAGAGTATATGAGAAACCAATATCCATAAAAAATGCACAACGCTATATTCATAAATATGACCAATATGCTAGCTTTAATGTAATCGCGAAAGTTGAAAACTCTCTATTACTTCCAAGGCATCTAAGAACTTATCAAATTGAGAATGGAAAAAAAGTCATTGGTGGATTTGGACAATCTAACATGTGGTATGCTGATCAGAATGATGAGTATAGGGAAACGATATTAAAATACATTAATGAATTATACGCATTTGTCAAATCTAAACAATAATGATGACCTAGGATTTTTAAAATATATTTTATCCTCTAACAACCATTTGAAAAAATGGTTTTTTTAATCCCTTAAAACAGATTATAGGTGAAATTGAACTCATTTTTTAATCAAATAAAGAAGTTTTGATTATTAATTACATTTTCCTAAAAAATAGGACATATACGCCCTGTTCAGAACAAGGAAATAGAGTTATCATATTAGTGAAATATATGAAATAGGCCAAGAAAAGCATATTTCTAATCAAAAATGGGGGATTTATGAATAAATTTACTTTTCATAATATCGGACAAGGGTTATTCTATTCCGGACATATAGATAATGATAAATACAATTTTGTCTTTGATTGTGGATCAGTAAGCCATTCAAAATATATAAATAACTCTATTGATAATTTGTCATCAAGAAAATTTATCGATTTTGTTGTTATATCACAC
>JAHIRQ010000161.1 GCA_018818645.1 Bacillota bacterium | reverse complement strand
GATTAATGTCATTGGAGCAATTCAAGAATTAAGAAAGATTGGGATTGAAATCTACTTTGAAAAGGAAAACATGTCGACACTAGATCCTACAATTGATTTCATGTTAACGGTACTCGCCGCTTATGCTGAAGAGGAATCAAATCAGATATCAACTAATACCAAATGGTCCATCATGAAAAAGATGAAACGTGGTGGCAATACAACGACTAGGCTCTATGGTTATCATATTGAGAAAGAAACATTTACCATCAAAGATGATGAAGCTAAAGTGATAACTTTCATCTTTGATAGTTATCTTCAAGGACTTAGATACAAGCCGATTATTCAGATGCTTAAGGATAATCAGATTCCATCACCAAAGGGAAACGAAGTCTGGTGTCAATCAACCATTGAAACAATACTTACCAATGAAAAATACACTGGAGATAATCTCCTTCAAAAGACACTCTATGGAAAATCTATTAAGAATGTTGATTATGCCATGGGTAGAGTAAATCAGTACCTAGTTAGGAATAACCATCCTGGGATTATCTCAAGAGATAAGTATGATATGGTTCAAAAGATAAGGGATATGAATACAAAGAATAAACATAAAGGTGAAACACATCGAATCAGCCCATATGCTTACTACTTCTATTCAGTTGATTTAGGAAAGTATTTAACCAAGATAACTGAGAAGCATCAGAATAAGTATGAAGTTGAAATGTTACTTGGCCATAAGAATGGAGAACGAGTATCATTTCGATTTGAATATATTAAAGAGGGTATGATGCAAATGGCAAAACATCTAGTTGATAATAGAGCAGCAATCACAACCAAGCTTAAGGAAATGAAAAAGCCCACTTTAACCAAATTGGAATTGGAGAAAGAAAGGCTTTATAGGAGTTTAGATGGGTTACCACTAAGTGAAAGACTTGAAGTGTATGGACTAATCTCTGATGTCAGATTAAGGATAGAAAAACTAGCTAATCTATCTGAAATGATTGATGGATATATCTGTATCGCAAGAAAGCTATCCAAAGAGTTTGATATTGTTTTAGCAAAAGAGTTATTCTCGTTTTTTGTAATAAAAGGATTTGATGTACATTTGATTGTTTCACTTGGTGGAAATGATGTAAAATCAATACCAAATGAACAATATAGAATTTACTCAATTGAAAAGCAAATACTCCACTTGTTCAAAGAGAGAAAATTGGAGTTCAATGTATTATTTTACTAGATAGAAATGCTTACAAAAAAAGGCTAAATGAAATCAATCTTCTTTTTCTTCTAATTTTTTCTTTAACTTATCATATAGTTTTAAATTGATTTCTTTTTTTTCTAGATATTGTTTGACTGATGATTTGATTATATTAATAAAACCATCAGTATCAAACTTTTCGATTTTATCAATTGAAAATAAATCAATATCAATAGTTTTATTACTATTTACAAATGAAACAAGTTCTTGAAAAGATGGATTACTATTATCAATTGTGCATACAACTGCACCGTTATATTTGATTAGAATATTTTTACTCGTCTCCATATTTATTTAATCTCCTTTTTACAGCTTTAACTCCACCATCTAATATCAGTGCTGCCTCATCAAGATTTCTTCCATATTCAAGTGCTCCATATGAGTACTTAAAAACGCATTCTGATTCTTGGTTTGCAATTATTAAATTCTCGGAATCGGAATTTATGACAATGTTTGCATCATGAGATACAACTATTATTTGTCTATTTATTTTTAACTTAGAAAACCAATCTGTGAGTTTATTGTATATTGTGTGGTTGTCAATGTTATCCTCTGGCTGATCGATTAACAATGGTATCTCATTTCTAGAATTGACAATGTATTCCATCAAAATATTTGTTTTGGTTCCTGGAGATTCATCATCAATAAGTTTGCCATTATAATATATTCTGTTGTAGATATTAGTGATAATTTCAAAATTTTTTAGTTCAGCATCTAGTTCAGTCATAGTTTTTGATGGATTCAGATAACTATCGAGGTTGAAGCAATAATCTTTTGCTATAGAAATAAAATTACTAAATGTAAATGGTGTTTTATATTTGCTTTTTGAAACATATGAACTAACAATTCTTAGAAAAAAATCGATAGGTCTTTCAATGATTAATTCTTTTGTGAATCGATAGATTTTTGCTAGTTCAACACTAGTTTGACCGCTTTCATTAATATAAGTGAATTTTTCGCTATTTTCTATTTCAAGTATAGCATTCACCAATTTTACTCTTTCAATATATTTAGAAAATTCTATGTTGATTTTGTATTTCACTAATTTTTCCGTAGAAGCTTGCAACTTTGACTCTGTTGACTTCTCTTCCTTGTATCTGGAAAAATTGGTTATTATCATATTCTTTAAATATACACTATCGAGTAGTTTGAGATTGTATTCATTTATAGAAACTACTATTGATTCCTGAAAAGTATGAATAGCATTCTTTACTTTTTCCTCATTTAGTATTTGCTTAGGAATGATATTTGTTTTTTTAATTTCAGTTTTTTGCTTATCCAAATCAAAATCATCTATAAAACTACACTCTTCAATATTCTTTTTTAATAGCGAAATTCCTAAATCAGTATCATCAATATAAACATATGAAGATATCAAATCGCCAATATTTCCCTTAATTATTTCTTTTGCATCACCATTCACCTTTTCATTGAAACTTGATTTGATTGAATGAATAATACTTTCTATATTGATGGGGGTAACACTTTCAAATTCTTTGCTAAAATACTTTTGGATTTCATCATTTGTATTTTTGCCATCAAAAATTTTTGAAACATAACTTTGATTAAAATAGTCAATCTCAAAGTCATTTGATATAGGATTATTATTCATATCAAAAAGATTACATGAATAATTATCTAAAAACTCAATTCTACTCTGCTTACTGATTAATCCTTTGCTCTTTGTCTTTGTAGCAATTTTGTCAATTAAAATTGATTTTCCTGATCCTCTACCACCAATAATTGAATTTAGCCTCGAGGATAAATCTATTACATCATTTTCAAAATAAATTGATCCTATAAGTTTACTTTTTTGAATTGTCGATAATTCTTCAAAAATAGGTGTTAATCTGCTTGAATCTGTCCCCACTAGTTGAATGCCTCTGAATGTATTAAGACTATTAAAATATATAGGTGGATTGTCCAGATAACTTAATATAGAGTTAAAGGTAGAACTATCAGAAAACGATACGATTGATTGCTCTTTTCCCTCTAAAAAATCTTGCATATAGATTTTAGCATTATTTATTTCTTTATACCCAGAAGTTTCCCAAAAGCAAAAAAATTGGTTAGCGTATTTTCTTGATTTTTGAGATGTATATTCATCTACCCACTCATGGTTAATTCCTCTTTTTGTTTGTTTAAATGCATGTGGACTCAATAAAAAGGTAAATTTAGCGTCTACTAGTTTTTCTACTAATGTTGAAAAATCGATAGGGTTTTTATCAGAGACTTTATAACTCTCTAGAATGGTATTAACTTTTTCAGCAATATCGATGATATCTATTATGCTGTTATCAAAATAAACCAATAGATGTTTACTGGTTTCTTCCTTCGAAAACTGAACATCGATTTCAACTCCTGGTATCACATTAATAAAGTCGCATTTTGACATGAAGTCAATATACACTTCAGTTGATATCTTATTATGATCAGTAAAAGATATCATAGATAAATTAGGATAACTTTTATAGATTTCAAGTAATTTATCAACATATCCAGTTACTGTAAGTTCACCAAACTCTTTGCTAGGTTTTGAACATTGACATGTATGTAAATGCAAATCCCAAATATTAGATTTGTGGTTAATCTTTTCCATTAATATCCTCCTTGAATATTGATAATTATTTGACTCCACTTGTTGCAAATTCAATTCATAACTACTTTAAATATATGTTGAAAAAAGTTACTATCTGGGTTCAATATCACAAACTTAGACTAATGAAATGATAATTTATTATTTAAATAGTTCATAACCACATCACTCTATGTACATTTCGGATATGTATTTGATGATATTAATTAAAGCAATCATTCCGCAACTGCAAATATCCTTTAAAAAATTGTTTCTATCGCTTAAATAGGCTATTTTTATCCATTTTATTCATACATTCAAACATCTATTTGGTGGAAAATACTGCCAGCGAATTTAGTAGCTGTTTTCTCATAATTATTAATTTCAATTTTTGGATTTCGAAATGTATTTTAACCGTTTCATTGGTACAAATCCGCTCAACATTTTCTGCGAAAGAGTAACTGGACTGATACGAATTCCATAATTTTCACACCATTGAATCTTTTTTGGTTAAGGTGTTTTGCTTTTAACTTGTGACAAGAAATTTGTGTATTTTACATCAATTTAATTATATTTGAATCCGTAATGGTTGTTTTTTAATATTATTGCACCATTGATTTGATTTTTAGAGAAAGATAGTCATTTATTCACGATGCTTTTCCACTATCATCTGTTTGATTACATTGATAAAGTACAATATAAACTTCATTAGTTTTCAACATATCATTCGATTTTTCACAAAACATTGAATAGAAAAATAGTATTTTCTTGTAGATTCCAATAGAGATATGATTCACTACTGCTTTGTTAATAGTTTATATTTCAACAAATTCATAGAACGGTTCGTTAATATAATTGACTCTCATGTATTCTTTTAATGCATTATCAAATTCTGTTCTAAAAGCATCTTTCTGATTTAAATTCAATCTAACATATAGAGTTAAATCATTTATTGCACGGCTTAAGCCAACATATATAATGCGGGTGTATTCTGAAATATTTGATTTCTGAGGGTTAGTGTCTTCTTCTTGAGAAAGAACTATAGGTGATTTTAATATTGCTAGTTTGTCAATGTATCCATTTTTTTTGGATATATCTTCTTTACTGAACGGCTCTATGCCAACAATAACCTTTTTAAATTCCAGTCCTTTAGCCTTATGTATTGTCATAATCTTGCTATCGAATGAATATACTTCTAAAATCATTTTTTTGATTGTTTCATATGTTAATAATCTTACATTATCATGAATATCTTTGTTATAATACTCATCACCTTCTTTAGGTATTAAGAAGCAATCTCTTATTAACATGTTTGTGCTTTTAAGCGACTCATTAATAATATTCTCAATGTCTTCCATTGTGGTAGAATCTATGATTTCATCAATTTTTTTAATCAGTATAATCAAATTCTTGTAATAATATCCTTGCTCTTTTGAACTTTTTGTGATCTTTTCAATATCTATAATCCCTCTACATGCGGAGATTATTTCTGCGAGTGAGTTTTTTTCTTTGGCTACTTTTAATTGAACTAGAAACTTACATAGTCTTAACCACTCTTCTCTACCTTGATCAATAGCATTTAACATATCAAGACCATATCCACCAAATTCGTATGTGTTTGCAATCTTTTTTAATGCTCTTTTTTGTTCTGTATCAATATTCGTAAACGAAAACACCTCTGCAGCACTTCTACAAAGGATAGCTGTTTCATTATCTATAACGAATATTGAGTTAGGTTCTTCTAATCCTGTGTGCAGAACAATTTTCACTTTATTATTTACACTTGTGTTTTTAGCACAAATCTGATTTGGAATAACTGGATCTTTTTGACGAAAGTATGAACAAAATTTTATTATGTTATCCGTACTACGCCTATTACCATCAATCTTGTAATCAATCTGTGCGTCTGTTGTTTGAAAATTCTCAAATTCTTTATATGTTGCATTATTAAAACCATAAATAGATTGTACAAGGTCGCCAATTACTCCCCATACAACATTCTTATCATCTGCAAATAATCTCAATGTAGCATTTTGAATGGGATTAGTATCTTGGTACTCATCAACAAAGACATAAGGAAACTTGTATCTCAACGAATATCTAATGTGCTTATATTCTTTGATTAGTGTGTATCCCCAGAACAATATTTCGTCAAAATCTAATTCTTGAGCAACTTCGAGAATAGATGATTTAATAATTTTTATTTCGTCATCAGAAAATACTGGATCTTGGTGTATGGTAACTATATTTGAATCATTGAAGGGGTACGTATTTAAAATATCTATTTTCCATATGCATTGCCCGATTTTTGTCTTTGATAGTCCCTCGACTTTGGTTTGATCCATACCTTTTGATACCAAATATTCATGTAATTTTTCTTTTTTGCATGTCGCTAAAGGACTCATTCCTTCAATTCTAGGTTTAAGAGATACTGAATCAGATATTTCTATTCCGTACTTGTTCTGAATCTGGTGTCTTAACTGTACACGATTGTTTTTTAGTACGACATCGTATAAAAAACTATGGATAGTAGAAACATAAACATATTGGTTATAGACCCCGAGTCGTTTTATTATTTCATCTGCTGCTGCATTTGTATAAGTAATGCAAAGAATCTTTCGACCATTCTTTTTGAGCTTTAAACTATTCTTAACAAGAGTTTTGATATTTTCTATTAATAAGTATGTTTTCCCCGCTCCAGGACCAGCAAACACTCTGAATGATCTTTCGTTTTCATAAATCTTCAAATCACTGGCTGAGTCTACTAATAAAGTGTTTACTATATCAATAGCCATTCCAACCCCTCCTTTATATATTCTGGAACAGAAAGATATATTTCGTGTTCTTTTTCATTTACAACTTCAGTTGGTTTTCGCTTAATATTTGGATTAGATGCGAGGGCTAATGCAAAGTTACCTTTGCTATTTTTGATGTACTCATACAACAAGTTTGTGAAGAAAATCTTTTCTATTAATTTCTTTTTAGATTCAATTGCTTCTGCATTGTATCTTTCATAAAATAACTCCAAAAGTCCATTCACTTTTTCTTTAGTTTGCACCGGAGTGACTGTTTCTATACCATCATTTAAATCCGTTATTGATTTTCTCTTAACAAATTCTTTGATTCCACAAGGAAGATTAGCCATATCCACCAAGAAACCGAAGTTTTTATCATTGTCGTAATTCTCTAATATAAGTTCCGTCTCAAATGTATGACCAAATTTTTTCTGCGTATAAAATTTGAAGTATTCATTACCTATAAATTCCCTGTTCATAAACTTTTCATATTTGTTATTAACATGTGATTCATAATCATCAAAATTCGCTAATTCATTTGATTTGCCTTTACTAATCACATATTTAAAGTCACAATCTCTAAAACATACAGCCTTTTTATTCTGACCGATGAATATAGGAAGAAAATTGTTGAAATTAATTCCTCCGACTTCTTCAATCACTATATGTTTGTTAGTTAGCTTTATATCTAGTAATTCAGCAAAAATTGGAATTGTTAATTTTTCAGCAATACCTTCAACCAATACCACCTTATTGGAGAATAAAATATCGCTTCTAGTTATATCAAGAAATTTTTCTAGATGTGCTCTATAGTGCTTAAAATTTTTCTCTGTTTGGTGCTCAAACCTTGTGAAATCTAAAACACTTTCAGTGTCTAGTTTCATTATATTTAAAAACTCCCGAACCTTAGATAACTCAAAGCAATTTCCAAATCTAATTGATTTGACATTTTTCATTTCTTCACCAAATTTCTCATAATTAAACAGTATCATGTGATCAAAAATCGTTGATGCCGAAATGTTTGGTGAATGGGTGGTAACAATAATTTGATTTTGTATTCCTTTTTCATTATTTGCTTTTAATTTTTCTATATATTTAATCAGTTGATACTGCATATTCGGGTGGAGGTGTGCTTCTGGTTCTTCAATCAATAATATGTTGTAGTCGTTATCTTTCTTCTGTTTAATCTTGTTACTTATATAAATAAGGTTATTGTATCCAAGACCATTATAGGATACTGGCAACAAATATCCTGTTTCAGTATTCATCAGTTCATAATGAAAATACCTTGTAAAATCTCCATCAAAAGCAAAAGATGCAATAAACTCATTCTTACCATTAGTAATTCCGATTTCTTCTTGATCTTCTTTAATTTGAACATTTATACTATCCGTGATATCTTCGAATGCTGACTCAAGAGTGCTATTAATTTCACCGGTTACTGTTCTAGTATTTACGCTTTCAATTTGAGTTCTTACAAATGTTTTAGAAACATTTTCAATGTCAACAGATGGTCTTTCAGCTTCGATTTTATCAACTTCAAAGATTGAATTTACATATTTGGTTTCAACAATGGAGTTCGTTTCAACATTGTAAAAATTTTGTTGGTAATTGTCTGTGAAAGAAGTCAAGATTTCCAAGAATTCCTTATAGTTGGAAACACTACTCATTTGGGTTTTATAGTCTTCTAAGCTTGTTGGATCTAACTCATATCTAAGTTCAATCAATGCATTTAACAATGCAATGTTGTTATCCTCATCTAAACCACCATCTTCTTTGTATTGTAAAAATTTCTCTAGTTTTTCGAACGCAGAATCAGGCTTGGTAAAGTCAATTGCATGTTGTATTTCGTATTTAACTCGAATTATTGGAGGAGCTTCTTTGTATTTATCAAAGTTTTCCATTAACGCATTTTTATTGATGTCATCAATTGATATTTTCGAAGAAGAGTGCAAAAAACTAATTACTTTTAATAGATTACTTTTACCTGAATTATTAGCCCCTATAATAACATTTAAACCCTCTTCTAGTTCAACCTCAGTGGTGTAAAAATTTCTATATAATTCAACAAATATTTTTTTTAGATACATTTGATTATCCTCCCTAATTATCTAGTTCATATGTCAACCAAATTTTCAATTTCATTTTACTCATAATACTTCCAAAACTTATTAACAAACTTATTAACAAACTTATAGAGAATAGGATACAACAAAAATGTACTGCATCATAAGAATAGTTAAAACTATTTCTCTATTCTAATAAACAATTTAAGATAGCGTCGTTTGCTTTCTCAGAAACTCCATCATTTTCATGGTCATACAAATATGGAATTTTGTGTATGACATTATCACTAGTAATCCTAAACTCGTGGTTTCCTCTTTTAAGAACATTCACTATAAGCGCTTTACTACCCGATGTTTTCTTGAGTTTTCTCAGTATTTTTGCTTTTATTTCAATATCTTTTGCATCGTAGTTTTGCCAATGCTTGAAATCAATGTAAACATTTTTATACTTGTAATCGAAAAGTTCAAACTCATCTAAATCTTCAATTTCCTGTAAACTATCACCTAAAATTTCCACCTCAACAGTATGTCTTCCTATTACTTCTCCTAAAGCTCCTTTATAAACTTGTCCATAAAAGCTCGGTAGCATGATATACTTTGCTTTTTTAAACTCAATAGCATATCTCTTTTGACTAAAATGCTCTTTTAATCTATCATTTTCCATAAAATATAATAGTCCACATTCAATCTCTGAAACCTCATGATAATCATATTTTGTATCGATTAACAGTCTATTGATATTTCCATGATTATCAATTCTATATGTATAAAATGAGATTTTTTCATTAAACTCATAATAATATTCTTTATAGTCATCGGGGATATAATTTGCAGTTGGATTTTTCAAAACAAAATCTCTGAGCTTAATCCAATTACTCTTGAATGTTTCATTAGTTCTTAATTTATATGCAAAATTATTAATTTTTCTCCTGCATGCTTTATTCTTATTAGTGAAATCTACCAGTTCTTTGAAAGAGTTATCATATTTCAAGTCTAAAATACTTTTGAATTTGTAGTTTAATAACCTGTCACTTAATTCATCTTTAATATCTTGAACACGAAGCACAATCTCTTGATCGACATAAACTTTTGTGAGTTTATTATGAATTCTTGATCTACTAATTCTTCCAACTGCTTGAATTACTATTTGAGCAGTGTGAAAAGGTAAATCCTTGTTCTTATTACTGATTTTTAAATACCTGTCCTTGTAAAATGTTTTTCTGAACCCATTTTCTATATTCTTTTTAAACTGATAGTATTCTATAGATTTGTTCCGGTATAGGTACTCCTGGTGAAATAAAAAGCGTGATAGGTCCACATATGGTTCATCACTATCTTCATTGATGTGTTGAATTAGATTCGATGGTGTTTGAACATAAATTGCATCGAAATCTTTTTCTTTTTTTACAGAACTAGGATCGATTATCACAGATTCATGCATAAAATCTAAGAGTTCATATTGAATGTTTTTCCCTGTACCGATAGTTTGATAAGTAGTAATCAACATAACTTTGTTGTCCTCAGCAATATATCGGTGTATTTCCTCTAATTGAACTTCAAAATCGAAACTACCAACGACGTATTTATTATACTGATTGATGCCATGAAAAACTGAGGCCTCCTCAATGACTTGATCCAATAGACCAAGATCATATCCTTTGTTATATCCAGGCATCGCATTGAGAAAGCATATGATTGACTTTTGCTTTTCCTCTTTTGCAAAAAGGATATATACTTTTGCTAACTTAAGAAGATTATAAATTTGATATGTATTCGATTCCGTAATATTGAGTTTTGATAAAAAATCATCATTACCAACAAGAAACAAAACCAAGTCAGCTATTGCATCAGCAATCGCTAGCGTATTGGTATCATCAACAATAGTAGCCTTTACTTGAGCGTTGTTATTAGTAAACTCTATTTGTGTCTCATCGAACATACTTTTAAGCGTTTTAAACTCCGATTCATTGAAAGTAACTAGATTACCCTGTAACTTCTTGCTAAGAAACTCTAAATCATAATTGCCTATAATTGTCTCAAGTGTTGCTGTAGCTGACATGCCAACCACAAGAGATACTTTAGATAGATTGGCGATAATACTTTCAGGAGTTGAATT
The DNA here is from genome assembly GCA_018818645.1 of Bacillota bacterium. GTDB lineage: Bacteria > Bacillota_I > Bacilli_A > Acholeplasmatales > Acholeplasmataceae > Peloplasma. The sequence continues at coordinate 6,442 of JAHIRQ010000161.1, read as the reverse complement.
GAATTGATACAATCTGATTCTTGATTGGAAATCATGATAGTTGCTGTCCTCAACTTCAAGAAACATAAATCCGTTATCAATGAATGTAGGCTGCTTTTCAATTACTAGTTGACCGTTTATATTAATGTTTTTTAATGCAGTAATAATGAAATCTCTCATGTCATCGTTAATATTAAAAATAGATACTACTGATTCAATTGCTTCATCTATTGTATAGTAATCTGATTTTGTCGATTCATTTTTTACTGATTGATAATTTTGTGCAATCATGCTGATTCCGTTTATAAAGTAATCAATTGTTTTTTTAATATCTAGTATTGCTTCTTTAAGTTCGTATGAAATACTTGGTTTTCTTTCAGCTGTTACTCTATTTACTGACGTAAGCTCATCATATACTAAGAATAAATGTTTCTTCGACTTATGTCTTATTACTTCTATAGTTCTACCATCACTAAATAAAAAGGCTTTATCGCTACCATCCTCATCCGACTTAAACAGATGACTCATCTTATACTTTTCATAAATCGCGTTAAAACGAGCAATATTCTTGTCAATTATCTTTTTAATATGGTTTTCTTCATTGTTTTCCTTTTTATTTACATCATATGCTCTTGTTGTCTTAAATATTAATTTAGGAAAAATTGTGTTTTTTAGAACATTAAAAATAGATGTAAAAAGAGCAATAATATCTACATTAAGTTTGATTCCATCTTCGATAATGTGATTAACAAGAATTTTCTTTGTAGAATCAAACTCATCAATAAAAATTATTGAGTTTTTTATGATTTCGTCATTATAAAAATAAAAAGGTAATCTATAGAAAGTGTCAATTGGGGAAAAAAACTTATCAGTACTCATTAGTAAGATTCTATATTTTTCTAAATCAACCGTAGGGTATAAAATACTCATCCATGGATTATCTTTTATAACTTTTTTTCTATCAAATTGTGATAAATTTTTAAATAGGAGTTTTTTAATGGTTTTTCTAAATTCCGGTTCGCTTTTTTCATTTATTTTTTTTAGCATATTATTCATCAATAACGAATTAACTCGTAGATTTGAATTGCTAATTTCATTTAGCTGCTCAACATCAAGTTTTAATTCTTTAAACTGTTTTAAATCTAGTATTATTTTATTATCGATGTTAGCCTTATTCCAATTCTCAATAAGAGTTTCTGAATATGGTTTCAAAAAAAGAACACTATCAATGTACTTATCTTCGAGTAAGAACTGCAGTTCTTCATCTGGTAGATTTTTCTTTAAATTTGTAACATAGAATATTTTTGAAGTTTTTTTATCTATATCTGATAAATAATCGTATATAAACTTTACAGCTGCGGTTGTTTTACCAAGCCCTGTCGGTGCGTCAAACAAAATTAGTCCAGTATCATTAGATCTGCTAATCATTTTTTGTAATATGTCTTTCATTTCATCACTCCTGACTACAGCATGTCATTGAATGGTTTGATATAACTAATTGATACAGGGAACCATTTCAATATCCTAAACCTAGACTATCTATATTGAACACACAGCAAAAATCAGTTCATACCCACATCACCTCATGGATGTTTTTGGATATCCTAAATGATGACTTGGTTCAATCAACAACTCTTACACTATTCACATCATTAAATACACTCATTTTATCGCTTAAACAGCTCTTTATAGCCATTTTCTGCACACAACCAAACATTACTTCGGTGTCTTTAATGTGATATGAATCATTTAAAAATATACTAGTGCAATACATTCATCAGCAACTATAAGTTTTTTAATAAGATGGTATTTACTGTCATAAGTGTCATTAAAGGTATTTTAAATATCAAGAGATAACCAAGCACCCAAAAATACACGAAATTATGTATGCATGTCAAACTTTAACTACATTGGCTGCTTGTTGTCCGCGTTCGCTGCTTTTGACGTCAAATTCTACTTGATCACCTTCTGCTAATGTTTTGTATCCTTCGGTTTGAATTGCACTAAAGTGTACAAAGATGTCATTACCTTCGGCTGATGAAATAAACCCATATCCCTTATCAGCATCAAACCACTTAACTATGCCTGGTTTCATATTGCCTGAATGAGGTGTGGGAATTCTTCGCTCTGTTACCTCATTTTGATTAAATAAATTTGATTTTGCAATTTTTTCTGCTGCTCTTATTATAAGATTCCTTGCACTTCTATTCGAACTGATTTTTTTTGCTTCTATATCAATATTAAAATCACCTACTATATGTGCTTCTGTGACTGCAGCAATGTATGAGGCTAAAAACTTAGAGTCTTCATGATTTGAACTAACTAATCTATTTCTAATTTTTGTAGTCTGAATATCAAGAAGTAATCTATACAAATATTCTTTATCGAGTACGGGATTTGTTTTACTTCTGAATAGATTAAAAAAATCAAAAATATTGAAAGTTAATTCGGTATTGACAATATTCCTAAAAATACTGTTGATGTCTTCTCTAGCGTGTTCACCAACTTCATCTCTCAACAGTAATGAAGAAAGGTAATCATTTGCATTACCAATAATGTAATCATTCTCGCTGAACAAGTAACCATAAATATAACTATTGAAGTCTATAATTGGTTTAACATTATTCACATCAATATTAATCCTATAATCCAAATCGGTAAATTGACCTTCAATAATCTTTTTATATATCAGATGTCCGTTCAAATCAAGATCTTGGATATAGAATTCTTTATCAAGTTCGAATACTGGAATAAAATATGTAGGATATGTTGAAATACTCTTTATTCCATATGAAATAAAATAAGTCTTCATATCAACCGCTCCTTAAGTAAATAGTTTTTTGTTGCTATCATGATATTATTTCGCATAGTACTTGGTGGTAAACCCAACTCATCATAATAACAAACATTAAATTGATACTTTTCTATATACGCCTTAATAGGATGTTCAGATGACTCCCTTTTAAATAGAGATGGAAGAATAAATGTTAGTACGCCTGTAGAAAGAACGCTTTGGTCTTCGATAACAACCTCAATTGTTCTAGATCTTAAATCATATACCTCATAAGGAACACGTCGATATTGAATATGTCTAGCATAGTCCCTTAATGTAGGATTTTCAACATCAAAACTTATATCTTCTTTAATAATGTCATTATAATAAGATTCTTTATCTTCATAAAAAACTTTGATTATTTTATTGAAACTAATAGTGTCTTTATTTAAGTTGAAATCATTGACTTCGTAAAGTTTTTCTTTAAGAATGAAATAATGATTGAATCTACCTGAATCAAAAGGAAAAGCATCGATGATTTTATATGCCTCACTTTTTACAATAATACATATTGGAAATGTGTCAGTATCGAAGGCTTTGGCATTATCAACATTATAGCTAGGTTTTCCATAAAAAAGAAATGTTCCTTTTTCTTTTACCGGATGAACTATTTGTCCTTCAAAAGTATTTTTTTCGATAATACATTTTAATTTTGCTATGCTTGTTGTGTGATACGAAGGAAGAGCTTCCCTAAATACATCCGTTTTAATATTATCAATCTCTACCTGAAATTTTGACAAGATTTTCCCCTCCAATTTTTTATAGTGAAAATAAAGTTAAGCAATTTGCAGTTCAGTTCTATTTATTTTTTTACTTATATTATTGAATATATTTTAATCTAATGAAATGATGAAACTCTTCTATTGTATTACTATTTTCTAAGTCACGAAAATCCTTATCAGTAAACTCACCTAAATTCATTCTTAATGCAGCAGTTGTTGCCCCACCGATAAAAATCTCATCATGCACTTGTGTAGGTGGATTTTCATTTTGGTCACCAGAAACATGGATATATTTTAGTTCTGGGTTGTATTTTTTTGCCATTAATATGATTGGTTTTGCAATAGTTAGAGGAATATTACTTCCTAACCAAATCGCTTCATGCTTATCATTTTTGGATGTTGAATTATTGGGAGATATATACTCTTCGACATTGTATCCGTTATTAGTTAATTGAGAGATTAATTCTCTAAATTGATTAAGCTGATGCACGAAAATTTTGTAATCATAACTTTCTATCTCTAAATCAGTATTCTTTTGGAATTGATCATCATATCGTAAAAGAGACTTTGGAGTGTTAACTATTTCTTGTCTGATGTTTTGTATAGAATAATCCATTTTGTCAAATTTTTCAGATAGAAACTCTCCAAATTTATTTAAAGATATCAATTGTTTTTCATTCTTGCTCAATTCCCGGTTAAATTCTAAAACACTAATGAAATTTTCTTCCTTGACATAATCACTTGGTGCGTAGAGTTTTGTGTGATGCTTAGTTACCAACATGTAAAATATAACCATCACGAATACAGGAAATACTACGATGAATATTGTTAGTATCCAATTTTGCATGTCTGAGAGTGTTGATAAACCAATCACTAGTGAAGCTATTGCTTCGACTAAGACTAATGATAGCGCAATGATACCAAGTGGGTTTTTAACAAACTCCAGATTTTTCTTGGTTTCGTTCATATTTTTCTCCTTTTTAAATAGTTAGATCAATCATACTTTCCTTCTAATAAATAGTATGGAGGAATATAACATACAATAAGATTCAATAAGGAATCCTCAGCTTAACATTTGAACAAGTAGCTTTAATAATCTACTGATTCCTCAAGAAATATGCACTTAAACTATCCCCTTGTATCGAAAATTACATCATCTCATAGTACATTATATTTGAGATTTTATAGAAAAAACAGGGCGTATATGTCCTATAACGACAAAAAAGCATAGAAAATGCTCCTTGTTTCAATATTTTCTTCAAAACTGATAAAAATAGTTATATTCACAACTCATTTACTTTATATTTCTGAGTATAGCTCAAACATAGATAAAATGATTTCTCAGGTTTCAATCTGACTCTACCCTTTTTATCATATTTACTATTTATAGAGATTTTATCTTTTCTACCTACAAATTTGATATCACCCAAATTTGTTACATAGAATCTTATATCTCTATCGAGTTGATAAGGATCACATCTATTAATCAGTGAGCTTCCTCTTTCCTTGAAGTAATCCAGTGATGACAGTGTATTTAATTTCAATGTGAAATATATCTGAGGCTTTCCGCCTTCATATATATCTTGTACGATTGAACATATCTTAAACTCTACATCACTATTCAAATACTTTTCATTAATACCAAGCTTTTCTTTTGCCTGCTTCTTCACAAACAGTTCTAAATCTTTTTCTGTTGAGCCTGTTTTTAAACTCACTGGTAATCTGCCAGTGAGTGATGCTGTTACTTTATCTTTCGAGTAGGTAGCATTTTTACTTCTACGTGGAATAATTATTGTATGGTCACTTAATATCACCATGCAGTTAAATCCAATCTGATTCGCGAAACTAGACTCACTGAGTGGTCTAAGTACTGGACCTGGTTCATAAATATGTCTAAGTGAAGCACTACCTCTTATTGGATAATCTATTGCTCTATTTGTGAGTAGATGATCAAAATAGTTTGTTTTTTGTGTTTTTAAGATATACGTAGTTTCTCCATCATCATCCTTCTTTGAGTCAATATCATAGAGTCTTAATGTGTCAACATTCTTTATATATGAGTTACTATGCGATTTTAAGATATCAAAGTAGAACGTACTGAATAAATCATCTAGCATAAACATCTCAGGTTTATGTTCAAAAATGATTTTTTTCGGAGAATCAATAATCGTTTTGAAATAGACTTCTCTTTTTAAACCATTGTAATCAATTACAATTGGTACTTTCTTAACATCTTCTTCATAATAGACTTTCTTTAAGAATGAACCGTCTTGTTTCGACTTGACTTTATCTTCTCTTGAGTTCTTATAGGAGTTGACTAAGGATGTTATCAAATTCGACAAAAAGAACCCTATAACTGCAGGTACAAACACATTTCTTGTTTCCACAGGTAAAACAAAGAAACTGATTACTACAAAAATGCTGAAAAAAGGTACTCTAAAATAACTATTGTTCCATAGCCTTTTAGCTCCATTTATCATGGTTTCCATATATATATCCCCTTTTGAGTTGTTTATTTCATTATAGCATTTATATTTTAGCTATATTATAAAAAATAGAATTAAATGCAGTAAATGCATCCAATTCTATTTCATTCAATCTTTAAATAGCGTTTTATATACAGAATTTCTAAGATGCTGGCTGAACAGCTGTCGTACCACGAGCCTCAATATGATCTGCAGGCATCAATTCATAATCTACATCCCAACCTGAGAATACCATACCATCAGGTATTGTTGGGACTAGATAGGTAATCTCATCTTCATAAGTATAGCTTTGCATTCCGTAATAGACTCCATCTAAGAAGTAGGTAATATAATATAAATGCTTTTCATAATCACCGTTCACTACTAAATCCTGTGCAGGCATTGTGAAACCATCAACATCCCATACAAATCTAGAACCTACT
>JAHIRQ010000018.1 GCA_018818645.1 Bacillota bacterium | reverse complement strand
GATATCTTTGGCAATATTTTTTAATCTGGTTGCTGCAACCTTTAAATTCCCGACTTCGGATGGTTCATCAACAACAGATAGCTTCACTAATTTCTCGTAGGAATCTTCTAATAGCTCAGCCCACGCGATAATACTTGGTGATGCTTCAGGGAAATAAGCTTCAATATCCCAGTCACGATAACGATCTGTTCCTCCACTGGTATAACGCTTAATATCTAAGGATAATCCTTGAATCTCACTCATTACATATTGAATGGTTTCTAGTGTTTGACGATATGGATAATTGACTGCCTCTAATGTAATGGTATTTGTTCCAGCTTCTAAGTAAATCTTTAATGGTTCATTTGATGAATCGACTAATGTACGATTGATAAATGAAGTTGTATAAGGAAAGGGATATGCTTCTAATGAATCAAAGGGTATTTCACCGTTGATCTTGATTTTTCTAAAGACTTGCATATCTTTAATTAAATATTGACGATACTTAAATGATAAATGATAAAAACCCGCTTCTTCAGTTTCAATTTCATAGGTGACTGCTTGACCACTATTTTGCCATGAATCACCAAAGATCGTATTGAGTCTTAAAAACTGTGTATTGTAATAAAGATTTGAAGGATCTTGTTCTGGTCTGAGTCGTATTGATGGATCATTACGTGATGCCATTTCTCTAGCAGATACTGTTATACTATCTTGAATTACATTTGCATTTGGATACTGTTCTAGATATTGTTCATAGCTAGGAATAACTGTTTCTTTAACGAAATACGCTTGACCAATTAGCAGTTGAGCATTTACATAATTGAATTGAATAACATCTCCAGGTTCAAGTTCAAAAGCGAAAAGACCAGGATGCATACCGCGATAATCGTTAATTTGATGGAAATTCCAATCCTTTATCTTGGTTGAACTTGGTTGAATTTCATTTTGATAACGGTCTATCGTAAACTCAGTTGAATTCAACACCCATTTTGAAGGTAAAACCAATGTTTGTGATTCATAAAATGGGATTTCTCCATTAATTGTGATCGCAATTTGAGCATTATTGATACTATTTTCGATTTCTTGATAGTCAATGGCTAAATAATACAAACCAGAAGTTGTGCTCGAATTGGTAAATGAAATAGGATTTGCTGAAGTTAAGAGAAATACATCTTGGTCAACTCCAGTTTGGGCTTCATAATCAATTACAGACTGACCATAATTTATATGCGTTTTTGAAATTCTGAAGCCTGTCATATCTCCAGTGAGTATAGTTTTTTCTTCATCAGTTTCTACCAAGTTGTCTTGATTATATCTTTGAACGACTTCAGTATATAATTCAGAATTGAACGCTTGAGATAGATAGGTATTCTCATAATCATTGATCAAATCTGAAGCATCATAAAAATCATTCATATGTGACTTTTTAAAAAAAGAAAGGCCAATCATAACAACAAAAAGCCCAACCAGTATGGTTAAGGTAATTCTTTTTGGTGACATATGTGTGAAAAAGATCTTAATTTGAGTCATTCCCTTTTTAAAAAATAGGATTAATTTTTCCATGATACCTCCAATAATAATGGATTGGAGAGGGGACGAATCCCCTCTCACCCATCGATTTAAATGTTTAGTTTCCTAGGCTAGCGAGCTGTGCTTGCACAAGTTCGTTTGCTTTATTTTCCCATTGCACAGCATAAGACTGTACAGCAGTTGGTCCTGCTTCTACAAGATTTGTCCAATTGTATGGATTTTCTGGATCATTAACCCATGCCCAGAAATCTTTATAACCTGGAAGCCACTTGTCTAAGTCTGGCTTAGAATATTCAATACGGTTTAATGTATAGTTAATACCTTCGATATCATCAACTAGATCAAATACTCTGTCCCAAACGCCTGGATAATCAGCAACTGGGAATCTGTCAAGGTGAACTGGAAGTTCTCCTACAAGTTCTGCTGCTGCAGCATCTTCTTCAAGTAAATCTAGTCTAGCTTCCCAACCTTCTTGACCAAATGTCATCCATTTAGCAAGTAAATATGCTTCTTCTGGATGTTCTGTTTGTGAAGATACACATTGATAGTCTAGAATTGTTGGTGGGAATAATCCTTCGGATCCACTTGGATATGGCCAGAAGCCTAAATTGACATCATTGTCTTCTTTAGCAGCATTGATGACCCAAAATTGCCAAGAGCCTTCAATATCCATTGCAGCATATCCTGTTTGAATCATATAGGTACGAAGTGGTGCATTCGCTTCAGCAGTATAATCTTCTTCTGTAAAACGAGTTGTAGTACCATCAGTTAATTGGTGAAGTGCAACCTTTTGTTCCATTGCATAAACCCAATCTGCAGACGTGTAATGGAATTCAGTTCCATCCCATGTGTCATATTGGACATCTTCATCATTCATCATTGGCCATACTTGTTGGAAGTCAGGTGACCCATACCATGTGTCCATACCTACAACAAGATTTTCTTGGTTCGCTAAATCAAAGTTCTTAATTGCTTTCGCAATATTAACAAATTCTTCATGTGTCCAATCCTTAACTGGATAGCCATCATTATCAATACGATATTGACCAGCAACAGTATTTAGATTCGCTTCTTCAAAAATGTCAAGGTTAATTAAAATACCCTTTAGAAATTGGAAT
>JAHIRQ010000160.1 GCA_018818645.1 Bacillota bacterium | reverse complement strand
TGTGATGTTCTTGCTCGATTGAGATTTAATCTAAAGGAGCATTTTATTGAATATGGTGAAGATAGTATTAAGGTGCTTGTGGATGAATTTCTGAGTGTGTATTCGCAAAGAGCAAAGCTGGAATGAATTTATGGAATTCAGTTTTGAAGTCTTCGCCTAATAGGTGATCTATTAATCTTTTTATGAGTGGGAAGATTACTTTGTCTATGAGTTCTTCTTTAGTAAATTTATTGAGTTCCTCTTTTGAAATAGTATATAAATTATCTTGCATGTTTTTAATATAAGAAATGTTATCAGATATCTGAAATTTATTTGCTAACTATAAATTCTGAAATCTGACCTATTACTATTTTTTACAGTTTTACAGTTTGATTCTCATTGGACAATTTGTACTTTTGAGGAGATGTAACCAAATTTATACAATAGCTTTTAAACTTTCACAAACTCTATAAACATCTTCTTCTAGTAAACTACTATAAATAGGTAGACTAATTTCATTTTGATATGCTTTATATGTATATGGAAAATCTTTGATTGAAAATCCAAGTTTTGTATAAGCGCTGTGCATTACAACAGGAATAAAATGTACATTTACAGCTATTTTTCTATCAGTCATCTTTTGGATTATGTTATTCCTTTTTTCTTCATCAGCACCATTTATCCTTATGGGGTAAAGGTGGTAAGATGTTTTTTTGTTCTCTGAATTAAAAGGCGGAATAATAAATCTATCATCATCTTTAAATTGTTCATTGTATATTTCGAATATTCTTTTTCGCTTAGGTAGAAGTTCGTTTTCATATCGTTTTAATTGTACAAGTCCGATAGAAGCTTGTATGTCGGTCATATTGCATTTGTAACCTGCTAATTCAATATTGTATTTCCAACCACCCAATTTCATTTTAGTAAGTGCATCTTTACTTTGACCATGAAGTGATAGAAGTTGTAAGTTTTTGTATATTTCTTCACTACTTAAATTGTCAAAAGAATTAAATGTAATACACCCTCCCTCAGCAGTGACAAGATTTTTAACCGCATGAAATGAGAAGACCGCAAAATCGGTAACGTTACCAATCATTTTATTTTTATAACTTGCCCCAAAAGAATGAGCAGAATCAGCTAATATAATAGCTCTGTCAAAATGTTCTTGTAGAGAGCCTTTTTTAGGTTTAAATTTATTTTTATTTTCATTAACTACATTTTTGATTTCATCGTAATCCACAGGATACCCTGCAAAGTCAACAGGTATTACAGCTTTTGTTTTTTCAGTGAAGACGTCTGCAATTTTCTTAGGATCAATATTAAATTCATTATCTAAAATATCGGCAAAAACTGGTTTAGCACCGGTATGTAAAATAACATTAGCAGTTGCGGCAAAGGTATAAGGTGTGGTTATAACTTCATCGCCCTCACCAATATCAAACATACGCAAAACAAGTTCTAATCCAGCAGTAGCAGAGTTTAAGCAAGTGGCATTTTCAGTTTCACAATATTTTGCGATATCTTTTTCAAGTTGTTTAGTTTTAGGTCCTGTTGTAATCCAGCCGGATTTTAATGTATCTATAACCTCGTCTATTTCTTCTTGACTTATATCTGGTGGAGAAAAAGGAATATTTTTGTCATTCATTATTGTTTTCCTCAATTTTGTATTCAGGAACATATTTTTCGATTAACTCTTTCATTAAGAGTAAAGTCATATTTTTGGTAAGATCGGTAAATTCACTAATTAGATTATTAATTTCATGCGAATATTGAATTAGAATTGTTAACTTTATATTATTTCTGAAAATGAGATAGAGGTGGGCGAAGTCCACCTCTATCTCATTTTCAATATATGTAATCAATTATAGTAATTCAATATTCGCACAATTTCATTTTTTGAAAGAGAAAGTTTTCTCTATTACTAGTGATAAATAATGGGATAACATCGAGACTTTTTCCATATTGCTGATAAAATATTCTTAAATCATTGTCATTACGAACGTAGTGAAGTAATCTCATTTTGTTTTAGATTAATAATGAGATTGCTTCGTCATTACATTCCTCGCTATGACAATTATCAGCGATTTGGAAAAATTGTCATAACATCACTCAAAATAACGTAAGCTTAAATTAAATAAATATTTCATTGCTTTGTCTTTTTGAACTCTATCAAAATCAGTACTTACTTGGTAATAGGTCACTTTTCACCATATTGGGGTGACTAGAGCATACGTGTCACCAAGTGCAAATGTCTTTGTAATCATTTAATATATAATCAATAATAACGTTACAAATTAAAATCATCAATAGCCTCATCAATAATATCTTGATTAATGCCAATATATCTTAATGTCT
>JAHIRQ010000159.1 GCA_018818645.1 Bacillota bacterium | reverse complement strand
TTCATTTCCATCACTATCTTGAATGTGGCAACTTGTATAAGGAATAACCTTCTTGGTTCCTTCCTGATATAGACCTAATTTCACTTTGTTCTTTTCAGTGGTTGCTGATGCTACAATTTTATGGCGATAATTGAGTGCCTTATCATTTCTAATGATTGGAAGAAATTCTGCATAAACATTACCCTTGAAATAAGCAGTCTTAACATAAGACTCCTTCATTCTTAATTGCTCATCATACTTGATATGTAGAAAATCACAACCTCCACATTCATAAAAAATCGGACAAACCACTCTTGCACGATTCGGTGATGATTCTAAAATATCAGACTCTAGAATCGTCTTATTTTTTCTATTGTAGAACTCTGCTCTTTCACCCGGTAGCATATATCTGACTTTAAAGTTGTTCTCACAAATAGATTCTGTCATATCATTGAGTTTTATACATTTGATTTCCATAATTAACCTCTATGCTCATTATATCATTTTAATCAAAAAAAGGGCATTGCCCTTTAATGATTCGTTTTGGTAATCTTCTCTTTTTCAATCTTATAGAGCTCTTCTACTGCGAAGTGTAGTTTAGTTACAGCATCATTTCTATTTATAGGATAAATATAATAGGTATCCTGAATTGTTGATAAATCAATACAATCACCTTTATTAAAGTAATTATACTCAATGTGAAGCGAATACATGGATAAAGGTGGTTTTTCAAGATTTAATGGAGTGCCTAGCTCATCACCGGTTAATCTAAATCCATTCAAATCATGAACCAATTTCCCCTTACCTAGTGGAATATAACCATCAGCATTAGGTAATGATTCGATTAGAACATCATCTTCAAAATAATAAGTCTTTTCATCAAGTTCTTTTCTAACACTTGCTCTTTCAAACTCATACCATTCAGGAATATGTGGAAACTCTGTTATGCCTTCAGTAGCTTTGAGTTCACCATATAAATCCATCTCATATGTTTTTCCACAATGCTTACACCAAATCTTATTTAAATCAGATGTCATTTCATGTTCAGTTAAACAACTTGGGCATTTATAGAGAACCTTGTGAATGTTTTTAGCTCTATTCTTGAAGTTTATCTTGATTTGATTATCCTTTTGCCATTGATACTCATCATATTGAAAAGCTTGATTCACTCTTTGATTGATCTCATCCACACTCAAACTTTGAATTTCATCCTTAGTGATGATTTGAGTCATATCTGCAGCAAGTGGTACCATTCTCATTTCAAGATTCCATGCTGGCTGAGTCAAGAAATTACCATGCATATTGAGCATCACCACAGGATGCTTTAAAACCTTTATCATTTTACCTAAAGAATCCGGTAAAATGGCATTGGTTCCGATTAAAGAATATCTTGCTTCAGGATAAATTGCTACAATATTTTTTAATGTTTCAAGACTATATTTGATTTGTTTAAATAGTTTCGTATCATTGGTGAACTTTCTTTTACAAATCGCACCAACATTTCTAAGTAACCATTCTCTTTTGATGAAACCATCGATGGCTACAATATAGTTTGCTCTTCTAGGAAATATTGCTGCTGTTGTAACCTTAAAATCGATAAATGCATGATGTGTAGCAAGCAAAATATAAGGAGGTTTAAGTCCTTTCATACCAACTTTATGAATCTTTAACTTTCTTCTCCAAACTGTAGGAAAGCTTAAAAGATATGCTAATGGGGTTAAAAAGAAACGTTCTTTTACTGGTTTTTTATCTAAATCGAATCGTTTGATTTCTTGCATAATGACCTCTTTTTAAGATTATACTTCTATACCTTATTATAGCATCGAACTAAATAGAAAAATCAATCTACAATCTAGATGACAAATACAACCTTATTTTTACCTTCATGTTTTGCAGAATACATTGCAAGATCTGCTCTATGAATAGCATCCATATGCTTTTCTTTTTTTCTCATTAAGGTCGCACCAATGGATACTGATAAATCAAAGGAATACTTTTGCTCTCGTGGTCTACTCTGCGAAATCATTACACGTAGAAATTCAGCAGTTTCAATAAGACTTTCTTGTGTTGCATTATCGATAAAAACGACAAGTTCTTCTCCTCCAAAGCGTATTGGTAAGTCATTAGGTCCAATGTTTGATTTTATCGTTTTGGATACAGCTATCAGTACATCATCACCAAATAAATGCCCAAATTTATCATTGATATCTTTGAAGTTATCAATATCTAGAAAAAGTACACCATAGGTTTTTGTTTTTTGCTTATAAATCACTTCTGAAACTTCATCTAAGAGAAACGCTTTATTAAATAGTCCTGTCAATCGATCCACTAAAAGTAGTTTATTTTTGACTGAAATCTCATCCTGCATTAAATTTTTTTGGGTTTCATCTGTAAAAACTTCAATCGCGCCAACAACTTTTCCATCTTCTACATAAGGAATGGCTCTGACATGGACTTTAACACGATGACCCAGTTTGTGATGAAGATAAACCATATGGTCTTTAACTTTGTTTTCTTTGATAGCATCAACTAAAGGACATCCATGAAGACATAAGTTTTTCCCATAACTATCGACATGATTTAAGATATTGTCATAACAAAAGAAACCTTGCGTTTCACCCTTTGAAAATCCTGATATTTTTGATGCTTCAGGATTAAAATAGAGAATCTTTCTTTTTTCGTCAACAATATAAACTGCTTCATGAAAATTATCAAATAATGTCGTTAATTGTTCAAGATGTTTCATAAGTTCTTGTATACTCAGAACTGTAATAATAGTTTGAGTATAGCTTCCTTTCTCTCTATTGTTATAATTAAATCAAGCACTGTGGATTTGTGTCATATGTGTATAGCTTTGACTATTATAGGAGACTCTTACCACAGTTCTTATT